>CAZXKR010000046.1:0-2560 GCA_964641305.1 uncultured Puniceicoccaceae bacterium
GGGACAAGGGCGAAAAAAACATTGCGGTCTCACGAGAGCCATAAAGGGTAAAGGGCACACGCTATCAAAGCGTACCCGTATGCTCGAAAAACCTACCGCGACATCCTCGCCCAATCGAAAACGAAATGAACATGAAACCGAAACAGCTCGCCCGCATCTCTTGGGCGGCAGTCTTTCTAATTCCAGCACTCCTCCTCGGCCAAGTCCGCGAGGTGCGAATCACCAGTTCGATCGATGGTTCCGAACAACCTGCCATCTTCTTTGCTCCGAACAAAAACGATGTGCCTGTCCCTCTCCTCGTCACTCTTCATTCTTGGAGCGCCGACTACCGTCAGAAACTCCACAAGGCCATGGAGGATCATTGCGTCAAAAACGGTTGGGCCTACGTCCACCCGAACTTCCGAGGCCCGAACCGAAACCCCAAGGCCACGGGCTCCGATCTCGCCGTGCAAGACATCCTAGATGCCGTAGCGTATGCCAAGAAAAAAGCCAATGTTGACGAGAAGCGGATTCTCTTGATCGGCACGTCGGGCGGTGGTTACATGAGCCTCCTCATGGCCGGACGAGCTCCACACCTTTGGGCAGGTGTATCCGCGTGGGTACCCATATCCGACCTCGCGGCCTGGCACGCCGAATGCAAAGCCAAGGGTAGGAAATATGCAGGTGAAATCGAACTCTCCTGCGGTGGCGCTCCCAAGGCATCAGAAAAAGTGGATGAGCAATATCGCAAACGGTCACCACTCACCTACTTGCCCAAAGCAAAGGGCATCGTAAACCTAGACATAAATGCCGGCATTCGAGACGGTCACTCCGGAAGCGTCCCCGTCAGCCACAGTCTCCATGCCTTCAATGCCGTAGCAGAGGAAAAAGACCAATTTCCACAAGCCCTCATCGACGAACTCGTTCAAACCGCCAAAGTCCCTAACTCCCATGTCTTCTCGGGCAAAGACCTCAGCTACGGCAAAAAGCAACCGCTCTTTCGGCGCGCCTCTTCAAAAGCCCGGATCACCCTTTTCAATGGTGGCCACGAACTAGTCGCAAGCGCTGCTATCGCTTGGCTCATCAAGAGTAGCAAGTGAACGTCCCGAAGCTTCGGTTGCCTCAAGCCGCTCTTCTGTTTGCGGTCACAAGCTTTCTTCCCGCTGAGACAATCGTTCGCGAGGCCCGTTGGCTCATACCAAAAGGCGAACCTCATATCAGCCGCGAGTTTCGCGAGATAGCAGTCGTCAATTCCGAATGGAAAGTGAGCGACAACCTGAAGATGGATCAAGCGCAGGGGGCCGTGACTATCCGCTCCGAGACTGACGACCCTTTCCTCAAAACCGCTCTACCTGCGGGAACACGCGGGCCGCTTCTCGTCAACCTCCGTTGTCGGGCAAACACCTACGCGCCCGCTCAACTTTTTTGGCGAGGCGAAAAGCAAGGCTACGCTTCCACACGTTCAACCTCCGTACCGCTTTACCCGACCGAAGACTTTGCCGACTTCACTTTCCATCTGGAAACCAACGCCACCCTCACCCATCTCCGTCTCGATCCCTTTCCTGCCGACGGCTCTCTTTCCATCCAACGTCTTACCGTCTCCCACATAGGCTTGGGCTCCCCTTCAAGCTCGGGAGCTCATATTGTTCCACCCTCAGGAGACACCACCATTCGGGGGCCTGCGCTGGGTTCGGAGATCGTCGTCACCACCACGTCGCGTCTTGCCGGGGCTATCCACTCACTCCAGTGGAAAGGCAAGGAATTCATCGACAGCCATGACCACGGTCGGCAACTCCAGTCCGCCTCCAACTTCGACGCAGGCTCTCGCTTTCATCCCGAAACCTTCAACCCTACCGAGGCAGGTTCTCGCAACGACGGCGCCGGTTCGGTTTCCACCAGTCGACTCCTTCGTCTCACCTATAACAAAAACTCACTATCCACCACTAATCGCATGGCCTTCTGGATAGCCCCCGGGCAATTCTCCGGCGAAAACCTCGCCAAAAACAAAACTCTCCTTTCCAGGCACATTCTAAAAAAGAACCTACGCATCGGCTACAGAAAATTTCAAAACGTCATCTCATACGACGTGACCTTTTCCGTCCCTCGCGACGAAAACCACCGCTACGCGCAATTTGAAGTTCTTACAGGCTATATGCCCGTGGAATTTTCCAAGTTTTGGAAGTTCGTTCCCGAAAGCGGCAAGCTCCGACACCTCTCCGACGGTCCCGGCGAGCAACCTTTTCCTGTCGTCCTCTCCACTCCGAACGGCTCACACGCCATGACCTGTATTCCTAGAGAAAGTCCTTCCGAAAACTTTGAGGGTCCGGGATATGGGCGTTTTCGCTTTCACGAAAACCTGAATAAAACCGTGAAGTGGAACGTCGTTTATCGTCTCCGAAACAAACAAGGCATTCTTCCCGTCAACAATCCATTTCGCTTGTTCGTAGTCGTCGGCGACCTCGAAACCGTTCGCTCCACTCTAGTTAAACTCGGCTTGCCTTAATCATCCTGAAGCCACGCAAATGATTGCCCTTTATCACTTCGGTAGTTATCGATGAAAACCATGTTCAGCTCCTTAATC
>CAZXKR010000046.1:2660-8398 GCA_964641305.1 uncultured Puniceicoccaceae bacterium
TTGCCCTTTATCACTTCGGTAGTTATCGATGAAAACCATGTTCAGCTCCTTAATCAGCAAGTTTCGCCTAGTCGGGATAATCGAAGGTATTTCCTACCTTCTGCTTCTAGGCGTAGCCATGCCTTTGAAGTACTATTTCGGAGATGTCACAATCGATGAATCTGGAAAATCCATATATGAGAATGCCATTTACGTCTCGGTCACGGGCATGGCCCACGGCATCCTCTTCATTCTCTACGGTCTGTTACTGGCCATAGCCATGCGTCGCCACAAATGGAGCCTAGGTTATGGAGCCTACTTGCTCGGAGCCGCCTTCATCCCCTTCGGCACTTTTTACACGGACCGCAAGCTACGCGAACTGGAATCCCAAAAATAAGGTATTTCACCCAACGGTCACCTGACTGCTGACCAGGACTTTGGACTTTCGAAAATCAGGTGTTCTAGAAATATTAGCTACGTGTTTTCTCTAGGTAAGCTCAAGCTCGGTTCCAACCTTTTTCTGTCGCCCTTGGCAGGATATACCAACCTGCCCTTTCGCTTGGTGATTCGAGAAATCGGTGGTGTCGACCTGTGTACCACGGATCTTGTCAACGCACGCTCCCTGCTTGAGAAGAACCCGAAGGCAATCAAACTAATCGAGACCAACGAAGCGGACAGTCCGCTCTCCGTTCAGCTTTTCGGAGGGGTGCCCGAGGAAATGCGAGATGCGGCCGCTTATCTGGAATCGATCGGCATGGCCTCGGTAGACGTCAACATGGGTTGCCCCGTGCCAAAGGTAACGAAGACGGGGGGCGGAGCGTCCATGATGACCGAACTCCCAAAGACACAGGGTCTTATTCGGGCAATGACCGACGCAATTAAAATACCCGTCACGGCAAAGATGCGCCTCGGATGGGATGAAAAAAACCTAACCGCTCCCGATCTCGCCAAAGCCCTTGAGGATGCGGGTGTGGCCGCCATTTTCGTCCATGGTCGGACGCGGGCCCAAGGGTTCGACGGAACCGTCAACCTTGATGGTATTCGTAAAGTGGTGGAGGCAGTGGACAACATTCCCGTGATCGGCAATGGCGACGTAACAACTGTGGAAGCTGCCCGAGTAATGATTGAGAAGACGGGTTGCGCCGGCGTATCCGTTGGTCGAGGCGCCTTTTACAACCCTTGGATTTTCTCAGACATTAGCGATTACTTAAAAACGGAAGAGATCCCCGAGGAACCAACCTTCGAGGAACGCATAAGAGTGCTGCGAAGACACTACGAGCTAATGGTCGAGGTATTTGGAGAGGATCGCGGTTCAGTCACCTTCCGGAAAGTCGCTCCATGGTATGCCAAACGCTTCGGCCCCGTTAAACCGTTCAACCAGGCAATCGTCAGAATAAGTTCTCGCACCGACTTCGAACGTGTCTTGGGGGAGTATTTGGAATGGCGCAAACAATTCACTAACGACGCCGGAGAACTCCTGCCACGCTACCAACTATCACCCATGGTCGCCAGCTTCATGCAGGAGGAAGACGAACATAAAAAAACCGAACGCAAAGCCATCTCGGTACCAAAGGGTCCCATCGAAGTCTGGTAGAACAACAGGCCATCAAGAGTTTTTTCTCCAAAACACGGATGCACCGAATGGGAATCATGATTCGGGCGAAAGAATGGATCGCGCCCTACTATTTATTATTCCTCGTCGAGCGAACCGATGAATGCCTGCATTACCTCGTCCTCCATTTCGATCAAGTTCGTGGACGCTGGGAAACGTCCGCTCTCGACGTCGGAAACGTATTCGCCGAAGGCCGCGACACGTTCGTTCTGCAGGCGCTCATGCTCGGCCCGAAAATCACGGTATGCCTTGGCATGTCGAGGCAGACGCTCGTCGTAGTCGCCGAGGATATCGTCCGAAAAGAGAAATTGTGTGTCACAACCACTGCCCGACCCGAGGGACATTAGGATCATCGAGGTTTGAGAGCAAAGGTAGCTCGCCAGCTGATGGGGCACCACCTCGATCTCGGCTGCGTAGGCTCCGGCATCCTCCAATTTCTTCATCCGGCAATAAAGATCCTTGGCCTCCTCCAAGGTCTTTCCGATGGCTCGGTAGTTCGTCCAAGTAACGTGGCGAGGCACCATACCGAGATGCCCGACCACGGGAATACCCTCGTTGGCCATCGCCTCGATAATTCGGGGACTGGCGGAGCAGTAAACGGAGCTGGCTCCAATCTCGAGTGCTTCAAAAGCTACTCGAATCGCCTCCTCGGGAGTCGCCATGCCATGCGGAGTTGCCGCCGAGATAAAACTGTCGGGAGCGCTTTCAACAATTCTCGGCAAGCGAGCTTGGGCCTCGGGTGAGTCGAAGCTACAGCTCATTAGGTCAACACCTACTGCGGCAGCAGCAGCGGCTTCCTCAGGCGACTTTACGTGAACATGGGTAAGGCAACGCTTACCCTTAAGCTGACGAAGATCGTATACAGTATATTTTTTTCGAGGGCGGAGCATGACGGGGAATGTTGTTATCTATACCCACCCTTTCAAAAAAAAGGGACCGACGCCAAACAAAATCAAGGGAGGAGCGGATCAGCCAATAGAACTTATTCCATCCGACTCTTTGTCGACAGGTCGTAAAATATGCGCTTCTCCGAGGGAGTCGAGTAGTCATAAATCCATTGCTGCCTGCTATGTTGGTAAAGCCATGGGTAAATGTTCGAGCTCGTCCACAACCATTTCAATTCCGGGTCAAACAACCAGCCGCCACCTAATGTTGTCTGTCCGAAATATTGCCAACCTAAATTAAGGGAATAAAACCAATAACTGTTGGCGGGAAGGTAGTAATAACCGTACCAATCGGAAAATCGCCAATTGAAAGTCTCTTCGTTCGTACCAAGAAAATCAATCAAGCTAAGGTAGGATTTGGGGAACACGGCTTGAGGTTGAGAATACCTCCCAATTGGAGGCCCGCCAATTTTTTCCGCAAACAAGACATGTAGGGAAGAATCGTCCAAGGGTATGCTGACTAAGTTTTCCGACGGGTCGTACGACTGAGGACTGACCAAGTAACTACAATCCTTGAATTCGATGTCGTCGATGTACCAATTTGCTTTATTTGCTGATGAACCGCGGGACGACAAATGGAAGCGAATTTTCGCAACCTTGCCTGCGATTGGCGCTAAAGAAACGTTTTTTCCGTCGAACTCGACAGGCGAGGATGCTTGGGTCTCGAACAGAGTTTGCCAAGTGAGTTCTCCATCCAAGGAATATTCAATTTTAGACGAATAACCACCTGCTTGGTCATCTAGAATTTCCCACCATGATATGGAACTGTTTTGCTTGGCGTACAACCATTTGTCGAAGTGCAACCACGCTGAATTTTCCGAATTCGCCTCCAAGTGAAACGCTTTGGCTCCGGATTTTCTTATTAGTCCTTGAACTCCCGGCAAGACGCCGTTGGTTTGAATCTTCACTCCATCCAAAGACTCCGCTCCTTCTTGTGCTTCCCATTGCTTGGCATGCCATTTCCATACTTTGTAAGTCGAATTTGGCAGAGACTGGGTCAGTTCGTATTGTACCGTTTGTTCAGCGAGTTCATCCTCCCTCGGGACGAGGGTAACGAGGTTTTCGGATTCGCCCCCGGTTAAATCCTGCAGATAGATCGATGTAACGGCGGAAGAAGTAAGAGACTCTGAGCCGCCTTGCTGATCAAGGTCGCGAACATTCAGAACGACGAGACCTTCCTCATGGCCCTTGCCGTCCACTGCAACGTAGTAGGTTTGGTTTATCACAGGAGTGAACCAGAGGAGACTGGAAGTCCCGAAGTTATCGTCATTCGAGACAAGGGTAACGAGTTCCCCGTTCTCACCGAATTTGCATAGGGCTAGAATCGTGTCGAAATCGCTGCCCAAGGTGTCTATGGCGACGGGACTGGATCGGTCTGCCGTCCATTTCCACCAAACGGATGCCAAGGGGGCGGCGCCAAGGGCATCCATTGGCTCGCCACTTTTTCCGCTCGCATCTCGATTGGAGCCGATCAATGGCAGCGAAAAGTTTACGATAGTAGTGGCGTTTTCCAGTTTGTCATTAGGCGGCGCTTCCGAGGGAAATGGAGTGAAAGACAAGTTGAGCACTGCTTCTCCCGTCGTCCCTTGAAAACCATCCACGGCGATTGAGTAGGTCTTTCCATCCTCCACCGTCGTCAGAATTTGGCTGGAAGTAGACTCCTCATGGTCATCATTGTCCGCGATCTTAAGGAGATTCCCATGTCGTTCGCCCTCGTAAACAGCCATAACCGTATCGAGGTCACTCCCATGAGTATCCACCAAGAGAACCCCTGAGCCGATAGCCCGCCATTTCCACCAAATCGAATTGATGGGAGAAGAATTGGTGCCATGCTCGGGTTCGTTGGCTTCGCCGGAAGAATTAGTATTGGATGCGGTATCTCTGTCTGCAAGCCCTGCAAGCTCTCTAGCATGGCTGAGATCATCGTTTTCGGGGCGCTGAACCTGGCCCGCGGCCGAAAAGGAAAGATCCATGGTCACATCCCCTTCATCTCCGCCATAAGCTGCGACGACAATCGCATATTCCACACCCTGCTTAACTTCCAATACAAGCGATCTTCCTAAAATTGAATCAGATTGCAAGGAACCGACTGCAATCAAGTCGTTCACGTCCCATCCCGCATAGACTGCCACGCCGGACAAAAGCGAGTCCAGACCGGCGACCAGGGTTAAGTTTCCATCACTTGGGGCCGCCCACTTCCACCAGACTGACTTTTGCGGTGGAGCCAAGTTTACGTGAAAAGGTTCGCCCAATTCGCTAGTCGATCCAACAAGGGAAGCGTTAACCGAGACTTCTTCACCCGCCAACGGAATCCGGTTGGAGAAATGATCGTTTCCGGGAGCAGATGCCGATGAGGTCAGGTTAAAGCTCAAGACCAACTCATTCGTTTGTTCACCAATGCTTTCCTCCACTTCGGCTAGATAGGCTTTTCCCGCTAGAGCCTCGAAGCCAACGCTTACGCCACCTTTGTTTTCAGACGATGACACCCGCTCGGAAACCAGTGTTTTCTCCCCATTCTCTCCAGTTGAATAAACCTTAATCATAGCGCCTGAAGAATCACCGCTCAGGTTGAATTCAGCATACCCGTCACCAGGCGAGAGCCACTCTATTCTTTTGGTTTGGCTTGATGAACTCGGCTGAAGGGCGCTTAAGGACACGGACTCCCCGGATCCGGAAAAAGAAGCCGCCGCTGAGAGATCGGCATTGCTGGCGTCAAAGGAATAATTCAAAAACGCCAAGCCCTTCTCCCCCTTCGCCCCATCCAAGGCGATCAGGAATGTTTCGCCTTCCCTTACCTGAAATTCAATTCCGCTAGATTGCTTGAACAAGTCGTCGTTTTCAGCAACCAGTTGCAAGGTTGAAAAATCGAACCCTTTGACCACTCCGGGATAATCGGATGAGTCGAGAGGATTGGTGCCGGCATTCACTTCTTCACCATCCGAAAACCCATCGCCGTCCGAATCGGCTTTCTTCGGGTCTGTCCCGATCCTCTTTTCCACCTCGTCGGTCAAGGAATCACCATCCGTATCCTCAAGGCCATCGTCCAGAATCGTTATGCGTAGCCTCTGGGAATCCGTCTTGATCCCGTCCGAGACCAAGACCCCAACTTCGTAGACGTTGTTTTGATTCGCATCCTTCGGGTTTTCGAAATCCGGTTTCTCGGCAAAGGTCAGTAGTCCCGTTGCGGAAGACAAGGTAAAGGC
>CAZXKR010000047.1:0-8376 GCA_964641305.1 uncultured Puniceicoccaceae bacterium
GGATTAAGAATCTTTGATGACGATGAGGATCGCATGAACTTGTCCCTGAAGGATAGAGACTTGGATGTGTTGGTGGTGAGTCAATTTACTCTCTATGGGAATTTGAGAAAGGGTTTTCGTCCCTCCTTCAATCGAGCGGCTTCACCCGATCTAGGGGAGACTCTTTACGAATGTTTTGTAGAGAGGATGACCAAGGAATTGGGAAAGTCGGTCCCCACCGGACGGTTCGGGGCTCATATGGAGATCGAGGCAGTGGATCACGGTCCTGTGACCATACTGCTCGATTCCCGAGATAAGAAATATTAGTTTTTTGCTTTTCGTATGAAAAAAAGCAAAGTTTTGGGAGCTTCGTTTTTCAATAGGCCTACGGTACAAGTGGCTCAAGAGCTTATCGGCAAGTTGTTGTGCCGCAGAGTTGCGGGATCTTCGGGATTTATTCAAATGAGGATTTGCGAGACCGAGGCTTACGACGGACCGGAGGACAAGGCATGCCATGCCCATCGTGGTAAAACTGCTCGAAACGAGGTGATGTTCGGGCCCGCAGGGCACTGGTACGTTTACCTGTGCTATGGTATGCACTGGATGTTGAATGCGGTGACTGGTCCCGTTGATTACCCGGCTGCAGTTCTTGTCCGAGGGTGTTGCGGTGTGGTCGGTCCCGGACGTCTTACCAAGGCATTCTCGGTTCATCGAGAATGTGATCGGTCGGAGATTGCGGAAAAGTCAGGGCTTTGGGTTGAGGACGACAATTTTGTCGTTAATTGCGATGAAATCGTCATCGGTCCTCGCATTGGTATTGGTTACGCTGGTCCCGAATGGGAAAACAAGCCATTTCGTTTTGTCTGGAAACCACCCTTGGATGAATGATAATGCTTTTCTCCGCACTTGCTTTTTTGCCTATGCGTGGCAATGGTATTCAATTATGAGGGTATTTCCTTCAAGTCTACTTTCCATTCTCGCCATTGTTTTGTTCAATGGGTGCTTTTATCGTACGGCGAGCGAAGCGCCGATTGTTTATCAAGAATGGAATGCTCGATACAACTATGATCTTGATAATCGTCGCCTTACTTCCTCGTTTGGAAATAAGCGAATCGGAAGGAACTGGGGGCGAAATGAAAATGGCCTCATTGATTACGATCGTTGGTGGGGAAGGGGCCCCCTCATTACTGAGAACCTCATGATCGCTAGGCGAAAGGATGAGGATGCCATTCGCGAAAAACGCTGGATAGAGTCCGAAAAAGCGAGGTTGGAAGCTCGGCGAAAGGAAATAGAAAAGGAAGCCGGCATGAATATGTCGAAGCCCGATGCCGCCGAAGACTCGGGGCAGCCAGCAACCGAAGAACCTGTGCCCTTTGTTCCGGAACCATTTGCTCCCTCTGCCCCGGTTGTCGAGGAACCTGCACCGCTTGCTCCTCTTCCGAATAATCCTGTCATTCCCGAAGACCCGGCGGCACCATCCCCATTTGCTCCAATGCCGCCGGATTCCGGTTTGCCACCTTTGCCCGGCGGAGGAGATGGAGCCGCTCCTTCCCCTTTCGCTCCCTTGCCTCCCTTGTAACCTATGCAAAAAATTTCTCGGATCGAAATTTGGCTTGCGATAATTTTCTCTATTGCCGCCTTGGTATTCGTATTGTTGCTTTGGATGCGGGGTGAGGATGCCTCCACTCAGCTGAGTACGCTCAACGAAGAATTTTCTCTACTGGAGAAATCAGCGGCCGAAAAAAAGAGTGCCCAAGAAGCTAATCTAGCGCGTAAGAAGCGGGACAGTCAGAGTTTACAGGATGAGTTGAGCTCAATCAAGCAAGATACCATTTCCAACGAACGCCTGATTTTGGAATCTGAGACCAACCTTCAGGTGGAGCGTGACAAGGTCGCCCAAACTCGTGATGCGACCCATCAGGCCAATCTCGCCATCGAGGCTCTAAAGAAAGAACTTGAGCATGCTCAGGAGGATGCGGATCGGCTGGCTTTGGCGAATCCCGCAAAAACTGCCGAACTAGATACCATAAGAAATCTAATAGAGGAAGAACGAGGGAACGGTGAGCGTATACAGGATCAGTTGGCGGACTATGCTGACGAGACCCGTACTCTGGACTTTCATTACAAGAGTGTCCTAGCTGCCCTTGAGCGAGATTTGAACGAGCGTCCTTGGATTGAGCGTGGAGAAAGCCTATCTACCCGTGTGCAAAGTCTCAACTTGAAAGCTGGTGTGCTGATGTTGCCCATCGGTCGCAACAAAGGCTTGGAGGCGGATATGCGGTTCATCGTTTCCGACAAAGGTCAGCGCCTATGCCAGATTTTGGTCAAGGAGGCAGGCTTATCTCATAGCGTTGCTATGATTATTCCCATGTTCGGGCGCATCGGAGGCTTGAAGGAAAACCAAAAAGTTGAAATCACAAATCTCTAGACTTTTCGCATGGGGGCTCACCCTTTTGGCCGGAATCGCTTTTGCGATTGTTCCGGGTATCGTTGCCGAAAAAGAAAAACGCCGTGCAGATCGTAAAGATTCCATTGAGAAATTGAAGAATGAAATGGTTGTTGACGAGAATGCCTCCAAACTTGCCCTTGCTGCTGTTTTTCGTGAAATCAGTGGGCATAGGGAAGCCATTGACGAGGCCCAAGGCACCTTCAAGGCAACCAAAGAAAAAGCTGATTTCCTGAAAAGTGAGCTCGCCAAGGTGGCTGAAGAGTTAAAGGAAGCCGAAACGGAGAGCGAGGAATTGGTCCCTTCCCGTCTGGATGTTCAATCCAAGCTTGCCGAAGTCAATGCACGGTTGGAGCCATTGAAGACCAATGCAAATGGCATTGCTGCCACGCGCCAAGGCTTGGAGGAAGAATTGGGGGGTGTCCAAAAGGATAACCAAGCCCTTCAGGCCAAACTCGACAAACTTATTTTTGCCCGCGAACAAATTCTCGTCGATTTTCGAGAACGAGAAAAATTTTATCGAGAGAGCATCAAGACTCCGCCATGGATTTACTATGCCGATAAAATGAACGTCACCGTAACGAATGCCAGGCCTTCGGGAGCCGGTGTGTTTTTACCCGTGGGATATCAAGATGGCATGAAGAAGGGAATGGAGTTTCTTGTCCGTCGGACAGCTCCGAACGCCCCCAGTCGTCGTTCTCGTCGCCTCCGGGCTACTCTCGTGCAGTCTAATTACTGCTTTGCAGAAGAAATTCCCGGCTTCGGAGAAGCCAATGTGTTTCTACAGGCAGATGAAAAGATAGAAATCGAGCGTTCCGGAGATTCGACGCAAGAGGATGTGGGCACGTTTGACAAGGAAGTTGATTCATCTCCTACATCCTCTGAATCCAATGTCTCATCCGATGCCATTGCGACCGATTCCTAAATAATTTAGTCCTTTGCTTTGCATCGCTCTGTAACTTTTCACTTGCCACTTTTCTTTCTCCGGTAAAAGTTTACATCCATGGACCCCCAGCCCGACTCCTCGGGTCTACCGCCCGAAACTGACAAAATTTTCGAAGTGCAGGAAGATTCTACATCTAATTCCGACGAGGAACTCGCCGACATCATGGCCGATCCTGAAGTCGCGGAAGCAGACGACTTGGAAACAGACGCTTCATCTGCGACTGTGGAAGGGATTATCCCTCCGGCCGTGGAGGATGAAGATGGCGTTGAAAGTGAGGAAGAACCTTTTTCTATGGATGACTTCGAAGAAAGTTTCACTGCCGAGGGCGACAACGGGCAGGACTCTGAGGAATCTGAGAAATTGGAGCCTGAAGCTGCTCATTCTTATGACTTGCCTCAGGGAGAATCAGTTTCTGTCGCACCTGCTGAAGAGGGTGAAGTTGCCGATTTCCGCCGATCTCTCGCAAATCTTGCGATTCAAGCCGAGTTGGATCGTATCGCTTTTCTTCGAGATGGTCTTGCCAAACGAGGAGACCCTGTACCTACCTTGGAGGAAATCGCTGCGGACGTTAAAGGTGACAAGCTTCTTCAGCCTGAAGGTGATTGTGATCTATATGGCCGCCGACCCAATGCCCGTCTGGAAGGTTGGCAGGTCGGGCTTGCTTTTGGAGTCCCTAGAAGGGCCAAGCGGTTCAGCAAGACTTGAATGACTTTAGTGTGCCGATTTCTAACAAGTTGAAATCGGTTTTTTGTTCGCCGACATTATTCGGTTCTCTTGGCAGTTGCCTCTGGATGCACCCGTTTGGATTACTTGGTCGTTATCATTATTGCCGAAATCCAAATGATTTAATTTCTCAGAGATTGTAAATCCGGATAAGCATTAGAGGCATCTCTATGATCAGTTACTCTGTAATTATTCCAGCCTACAATGAGGAAGCTCTACTGGCTGACACTATTGCCGAGATCCGTCGAGGTATGGACGATTTGTTGCCAATTGACGGAGAAATGATCGTAGTCGACAACAATTCCGTGGATCGTACTCCTAAGATCGCTATCGCTGCCGGAGCTCGCGTCGTGTTTGAGCCGATCAATCAAATTTCCAGGGCCCGAAACTCCGGTGCTCGAGAAGCGAAAGGCAAATACTTGTTTTTTGTGGATGCAGACACAATTGTACCTCTTCCGCTACTTAAACAGAGCCTGACTTTCATGCTTTCCGGCGACGTCGGGGCGGGAGGTTCTACGCTGTGCTTCGATTCTAAGTTGCCGGAAGGCTCGTCAGATCACTTGTTGGCAAATTTTTGGAACCTAGTCTCACGATCTTTTCGTATGGCAGCCGGCAGCTTTATCTTTTGTCGACGGGAAGCCTTTGAGTCCATAGGGGGATTCTCCGAGAAAGTATTTGCAGGGGAGGAAATCTTTCTGTCCATGGCCCTTAAAAGGTGGTGTAGGAAAAGTGGTTACCTCTTCCGGATACTGAAGCATTATCCTGTTGTGACTTCTTCTCGCAAGCTGTTTTGGCATTCCAAAGCTCGGATATTCGGCGTGATTCTATTGCCGATGATTTTTCCGTTTGTTTTAAGGTCCAAACGCTTTTGCAGCTTTTGGTATGCAAGGCCCGATGCGAAGGGTCGGGAATGAGGCGATTTTATTCAAAAGGGTAGCGTAAACCCCATTGGTAGCGGATTTTGTCCAAGGTCTCCATTATTGAAATGCTTTCATCGAGGGGCATTATGTCGCTTTCCAATTTGCCATTTCGCATCAATTCCATGAATGCGGCGGCTTCATAGTTAAAACCGTTACCGGAAAAGGGTAGGGAAAAACATTCCTCAGATCCGTCATTGCGTGTTAAGATTAATTCTTGGGGACGCCAACACTGCCTCGAAATTTTCAACTGCGCTTTGCTGCCTGCAAGTACTGTTTCCTGAGAGGTTTGTGCCTCAAGAGAAGAATGCATGATTGAAAGTGCTCCTTCGGCGTGCCGAAAGATATATGCCGCTTGCTCGTCCACTCCCGTTTCACCTTTGTGCCAAGTGGTGACGATTTCTTCCGGTTTGCCAAAGAGCATGGAGGATAGGGATATCGGATAAATACCAATGTCCAGAAGCGAGCCGCCTGCCAATCCCATGTTTAACAATCTGCCTTTTGGGTCGCGATTCTTGGCCTTGAAGCCAAAATCGGCCTGTAGGGAACGAAGTTTTCCCAAGGTTCCGTTGCCAACGAGTTCACGAACCTTCGCCATTCCAGGTGGAAATCGTGACCACATCCCCTCCATCAACAATGTTTTGTTGGTTCGAGCCACATCGACCATATGCCTAACCTGCTTGGCATTTACGGCCATCGGCTTTTCGCAAAGAACAGCTTTGCCTGCCTCAAGGCACATTACGGTATTTGAGGCATGCTCCGTGTGCGGTGTCGCTATGTAGACTGCGTCTATTTCTTGGTCGGACGCTAAGGATTCGTAGGAAGCGTGACGATTGGCAATCTGCCACTTCTCGGCAAAAGCTATGGCAGTCTTGGGATTTCGCGAACCCACGGCCTTCAGTTCGGCATCGGAAAGGACAGAGAGTCCTTCTGCAAAGGCATTTGCAATTCGACCAGTACCTAGGATTCCCCAGCGTATATGTTCAATCATTGGCCAATATGGAATTTCCGCGTACCTTAATGGCAAGCTCGAAAGGAACTTAAACCTCATCCCAAGCTTGACCTAAGAGGTTTCGAGGCTTTCTCTTAACTAGAGATTCATCGCTTGAATCGCCAAATATTTTCCGCTCGCTATGAAAATTTCACTCTCCCTTCTCATTGTCTTTCTAATCACCAGCTGTTTTGAGCCAGGCGAATCGGGTGCATCGGATACCGGTCAGGTTTCGGTTCCATCGTCTGGAGTTCCCAAAGATTTATCCTCTGTTGTGACTGCGACAAGCGAGTCCCCCCATTTGAATAAAGAGATCTTGCAGGCTTTGTCCGCGCGACCATTGGCGGATATCGATTACGATAGACTTTCGGGAGTCGTTCATGAAAGTCTCAATGATGTGCGCGGAGACATTGAGGAAGCCATCGGCAAACAGGAAAAAATCAACTACGACCGCATTCACTCCATTATTTTTCAAACGATATCGGATAACCTCAAGACCCAGAAATTACCGGAACCTCCCCAGTTCCAGTTTATTTGCGACGTCAACGAACGCTGGATTTACCGTTGCAATCTCCAAAATGGTGAAATCGAATGCTTCAGCATGAGTTCGAACAAACTCAAACTTCTTTCAAGTGTAAGGTGAATTCCCATCGTTTGCTCACTCCTCGCTTGCTTGTTGGCCTTAGATGCGTTTTTGTAATTACATGAATTCGATAAGGTTATCACTACTCCTAGGGTTGTCTTGTCTCCTGAGCTTTACCTTCTTTCTTGGATCCTGTCGCTCGGTTGCTGAGTACCGCGGTACTCGTGCTCCTAGTTTTGCATCTCCTTACAGGGTTGCGGCAGTAGAGAAATCGTGGATGGCTCGACACAAGTACGATCACGATCGTCGGCTTCTTATCCCCGTCCACAAAGGGACTCGTTGGGGAGCCGTTCAAGAATACAAGGAAGACGGATCCATTGTTTTTCGTGACTGGTGGGTACGGAACGTCAAGGTCGAGGACTTGGAGGCCAATCCCGAAACCGATGTGGTGAAAGCAGAGAAGCCTGAACCTGCTTCGCTACCTGGGGGCAACTCATTTGTTCCCGCTTCCGCTTTTCCTGCTCCAACATTTGAACCTTCATCGGAGCCTTTTTCTCCCAATCCAGTCATTTCATCAGGACCGGAACCTGCTCCCTTCCCCTCGGAACCTGCTCCCTTTTCGCCCGAACCTTTCCCTGTGGTCGATGGAACTCCGGAAATCGCACCCTTCGCCCTTCCCCCTGCGGGCACGGGGGCGGGAGGAATGGCAACTCCCTCGCCTTTTACCCCTTTGCCGGGGGCAGTTCCCTCTGCTCCTCTTCCGGGTACGGCCATGCCTGCGGCGGCTCCATTCCCCGGCGGTGGTCCTGCGGCATTTCCTAATCCCGATCCCGGAGCTCCTCCTGGTTTGGGTCTCCCTGTGATGGAGCAACCTCTTGTGCCACCTCTTGATCCTGGAGGTGGACCGCCAATCGTTCCCGGAGTTGTTCCCGGAGGAGGAAACGCCCCAATGCCGGCCAACCCTTTTGCACCTGCACCTGGAGGACCTGCTCCCGCACCCGGCAATCCTCCGGCAATGGAAAATCCCTTTCCTCCTGCACCTGGCGGAGGAGTGGACGCCGCACCAGTCGATCCTTTGGCTCCTGCGCCTGGTGGTCCTGCTCCTGACCCTGCCGGTCCCGCGCCCATTGAAGCCAATCCTTTTGCTCCTGCACCCGGTGGTCCTGCTCCGATGCCTGTCCCCGGAGGTGAAGCACCTTTGCCGACCGATCCTTTCGGACCTGCCGTAAAACCTTAGCGTTTGTTGCTCCGGTCTTCCGGTCTTGTAAGCCAATCGGGGCTTATAGATCGAAGTTCTGAGAGTAACGGTAGGCGATTCCCGCTAAAGAATTTCCCGTGGAAATCTCTTCGTCTTCTTCCTTCGCTTTGGGTTGAGAATCATCCTTCTCCTCTGGAGCTTCTTCGGTTTCTTCAGAATCCGGTTCGGAAGCTGATGAAATCTCTGTTTCTGCAAAATCGGATGAATCATCTGATTCCAGAGACTCCGGTTCGGATATGGCTACGATTTCTTCAAACTCCAACGGACTCTCGGGCGTTGATTCGGGCAAAGTGTCAGTGGTGTCGGTAGATGGGAGGCTTTCGTCCACGCTAGGTTTCGGCAAGGGATTTGGCGACTGGTCAACATACTTGTCGAGATCGGCATTCAGGTTTCTCAACCACACTCTGCTGACTGGGATGGAAACTTCGGGCCCAATGAATTTTTTCAGGTCGGACCACGGGATCTTGGCATAGCAACCAGCCCCTTTGGTCTTGCCGCTTCCCTTCTTGCGCGGTTTTCCGTCTTTGTTCAGT
>CAZXKR010000048.1:0-8324 GCA_964641305.1 uncultured Puniceicoccaceae bacterium
GCGTTGATTGCATCGATATGGGCAGTGGCAGCCCAACCATATCCGATTATTCCTACGTTATACTTGGCCATGAGTAATTGATTTGTTTTTGTGTTTGAGGTTTGCGATCTAGCCGTTGGGCTGAACGATAAAAGAAAAAGATTCTTCTTCTCGTCCATAAGCTGCAAGACAAAACATAACGGAAAACAGCAATGTCCTTACCACCTCGAATCCTTCTCTTGGGTGCGCACCCCGACGACGCCGAATACCATGCGGGTGGTCTCCTGACACGCTACCGCAAGGAATTGGACGCAACGGTAAAGCTGATTTCGCTCACCGACGGCGCCGCAGGACACCATGAACGGGGACCCGAAGAGCTTCGCAAGCTACGCCAAGGCGAATCAGCAAACGCAGGCAAAGTGATAGGAGCCGAGTATCTCAACTGGGACTTGCCCGACGCCCACCTCGAAGCCACACTCGAAAACCGCGAGCGCATTATCCGCGAGATTCGGACCTTTCGGCCTGACCTCGTGCTTACGCACCGTCCCTGCGACTACCATCCGGACCACCGGGCCGTCGGGCAACTCGTACAGGACGCGTCCTATCTCGTCACCGTACCGAACATACTCCCCGAAGTGCCTCCACTCTTCAACGATCCCGTCATTCTTTACATGCCGGATCTCTTCACAAGACCAGCTCCCCTGCGACCGGATTTGGTCTTGGACGTGGGCGAACAAGTCGATTCAATTGTCGCAATGCTGGCCTGCCACCGTACGCAAGTCTTCGAGTGGCTGCCCTACGAGGGAGGCATCCTCGATCAAGTACCCGAAGACGAAAACGCCAAACTCGAATGGCTGCTTGGCTGGTTTCACGGAGAAGTCGCGGAACGGGCCAATAGATTTCGCGATGCCCTCGTCGCGAACTACGGCGAGGAACGCGGGGGTGCCGTCACCTTCTGCGAAGCCTACGAAGTGAGCGAATATGCCTCTCCCATGGACGAGGAAGGACGAGCCAAGTTATGGCCGTTTTGAAGAGGACGCACTAGACGAACTTGGTCAATCCCGGCATGGCAATGTGTACGGCGGGGGCCGGACCCCACTCGTACTTCTCGGGACCGAGGACTTCTTTGGAGTTAAGAGCCATGTCCCAAGTAATCTCCTGACCCGTGTAAGTGGCCATGCGCCCCATGATGGCGAGCAAAGTGCTCTTGGCCATGTATTCTCCGTTGTTGATTGGCTTGCCGGATCGAATACTGGCGAAAAGTTCGTCGTGCTCGGTCTGGTAGATGTCGTTGTCCTCTCCGCGATACACCCACAGGTCCTTGCCCTTGGCATTGATGGTTACTCCATTGCGTCGCTCGGAAAAACGAGCCCGGCCGGCGGATCCTTGGACCTCGGCGCTCATGTTGCTTTTGCAGCCCTTCATCTGTCGTGTGTTACTGTACAGCTTGGCCCCGTCGTCGTATTCATAGACGCTGGAATGATGGTCGAAAATGTCGCCGTATTTTTTCTCCGTACGCACATGCCGGCCACCCATGCCTACAGCCTTGATTGGGTAGGCCCCTTTGGCCCACGAGCAAACATCGAGAAAGTGAACGTGCTGCTCCACGTTGAAATCGCCAGAAAGCCAACTGTAATAATACCAGTTGCGCATTTGATAATGCATGTCAGTCCAATCGGGTTGCCTTTCCTTGTACCAAATGGAACCACGATAGTCATTGGCCTGAAGAGAGAGCAGATCACCGATGGCACCGTCATGCAGTCGACGCACCAGCTCTTGAAAACCGTAAGAGTGGCGCAGGCAAAGCCCGGAAACGACAGAAAGCTTTTTCTTCTTCGCAAGCTTGCAGGAAGCAAGCACGGACCGAATGCCCGGACCGTCAACAGCCACGGGTTTTTCCGCAAAGACATGGACGCCCGCGTTGATAGCTTTCTCAATGTGAACGGGACGGAAGTGAGGGGGCGTGGCCAGAAGGACAACGTCCACTCCACTCGCGAGCAACTGATCGAAGGCATCGAAACCTACGAACCTCTTTCCCGCAGGAACTGAAATTCTTTCAGAAACAGCCGGAATGGCGAGTAAGCGTTCGAGACTGCCATCCAAGCGATCCGAAAACATGTCGGCCATGGCTACGAGTCGAGTTCCCGTATCCGCCTGTAGCGCTTGCCGACAAGCACCCGTACCACGTCCGCCACACCCCACGAGCCCAACCCTGATGACGTCGCCTTTCTTGACTGGGACAGCAGCCAATTTGGTCACTGCCACGGCACCGGCGGTGACAGCGGTCGATTGAGAGATGAAATTACGGCGAGTACATGCGCGTTCGAGATTCATAACTGTTTCACTTCTTGGCGGGTTCAAGGATGGCGTTCCGAAAAAAAACTTCGTGGCCCTCATTCTGAAAAAGGATGCGTCCGCCCGCAGGGAAAACGTCGTAGACCTGGTTCACGGTGAAACCATTCACCTTGATATTGATGCGGTCCGCCAAGCAAATGACCTCGACCTTGGTCCATTCCCCAAGGAGGGAGGCAACATCCCATCGACCACGAGTATCCAGTAGTTCCTTGAAGTCGGGATCGTGGTGGGTCCACCAGAACTGGCGACCGAACCACTTGGTCGGCTTTCCACCGGGATTCCAACGGGTACGATTATCACGTGCCTTGAGAGTGTCGCTTGTTACGGTCACAGGAATCGTCTTCTTGTCGAAATCAGTTCCGCGAATGACGATGAGGTCGCCCTCGCAACCTTGGGCCAACTGACACTCCACGGAAGCCATCCACTTATCCCCAGAGTTGCCGTCGGGACCCGTAGCATGGATGAGCAAGCCCGAATTTCGCACATACTTGCCGCCGTCCGTCTTCTTTCCCCACTTGTATTCCACCGAAAGGTGATAATCCCTGTAGCCCTGCTTGGGACCTACGTAACCACGACCAACCCCGGAAATGTGAACGACACCGTCCTTTATGGAAAAAACGTTGCCCCTATCTTCAGTACCGATGCCCTCCAACCATGTGGTAAAACTACTCAAGTCCTTGACTTGGAAAAGCTCGACTCGACCTGTGGGAATAATGGGCTGAGGAGTCTCCGCCGCCAGAGGCAAGCAAGAGGCAAGCAACAATAAGTAAAAAATCTTCATCGAATACGACAAGAGGGATGGAGCGAATTCTTTGCGCGCCTCCCCTTCACCGACAAGGAGAAAGCTAACCTTACCCGAACAATTTCCGTAACAAGCTCAACTCGTTTCCCAAGACAAGCCCTAGAAGGCATCGCCGCCCAAAACCTTGACCGCTGTCTTACGAAGAGTGGCGGCGATGGCAGGATTGAGATTGGCATTCCAAGTAATGTCCTCAGGCGACTTGGCCGTGATTTTTCCAAAAAAGACACAGGCGGCAAGATACCCCCCGGGAGAAGCGGGATGACTGCCGTCATTATTGTAAAGACTAGCGAAGATGGATTTGTCGGTAGCATGGAGATGAGCGAAGGCATGACCGACTGGAGCCATATCAGCGTCGTTGGCACGAGCGGCTTGCGAATATTGACGACTAATCTTTTTTTGCATGGCGAGAAAGTCAGGATATGCATCCGGATTTTGCTTGTCTCCGTCCCGGCGACCCCAAGTCATGTACAGGCAGGGACGTGCCCCTTGCTTCCTCGCAAGCTTGCATAGGCCGAGAACAGCGTCGTGGAACTCTTTCGTATGCTTGCCACCGAGACCGGACTTCTGGCTTTGACCTTGAAGGACAATGTACTCCCACTTGCGCGACTCGACAAGTCGCCGAGTCTGCTCGGAGGCGAGATGGTGCTTCAAATCCTTGCCGCCGGGATTGAGGAAGACGAGTTTGTATCCGGTGCTCTCACGCTTGAAGACTTCCTTGATGAAATGAGCGCTACCAGCGGTGTAGCTATTTCCGATGAACAAAACGGTTTTAGGTTCCGCGTGCCCTTCGACAAACGACGTGAAAAAGGAAATGAAGAAAGAGACGAAAAATAGAGTTGTTTTCATTGATCGGCAGAGAGGGTTTCGAGAGCACCCCATTGCTCGTAGGCATCGGAGATACGAGTTTCAAGCGAAGAAAGATGAGCGGCGTCTCGGGTAGGATCATTGGAGGTATCTTGATAGTATTCCGGAGAATTAAGCGAAGCAGCAAGATGGTCACGCTCGGTTTCCAAGGTTTCGATTAGGGCAGGAAGCGTTTTGAGAGCCTCCCTCTCCTTGTTCCTGAGCTTTCGAGTGGACGGCATCGAAGAAGTGGCGGACTCGCGAACGGGTTTCTTGCCCTTGGCAAGGGTTGGAACATAGTCCAAACGGGCTTCGTACTCCTCCAACCATTTGTCACAGCCTCCCGCGTACTCCGTAACGCAACCTTCGCCGTCTAGGGCATAGGTGGCGGTAACGACGTTATTCAGGAAAGCCCGATCGTGACTGACTAGCAGTAGCGTTCCATCGAACGCCAGAAGACGTTCCTCCAGAAGCTCGATCGTCTCAATGTCGAGATCGTTAGTCGGCTCGTCCATAACGAGAAGATTGGCAGGCTGAAGAAATAGACGAGCGAGGAGAAGACGGGCTCGCTCGCCGCCCGAAAGCTTGCGAATAGGACCGCGGGCCGTCTCGGGAGTAAAAAGAAAGTCCTTCAGGTAAGAGAGGATATGGCGGTCATTCCCATTCACTTGCACGACGTCGCCATAGGGCGAGACGTTCTCGGCTACAGTAAGAGCCTCGTCCAGTTGGGCCCGATGCTGATCAAAATAGGCAACTTCGAGCTTTGTTCCGTGCTTGATCGTACCGGCCGAAGGCTCAAGACGATTAAGGAGAAGCTGGAGAAAGGTTGTCTTTCCCGAACCGTTTAGACCGACGACACCGATTTTGTCCCCGCGCCAAATTGTGGTCGTAAAATCTTGAACGATGAAAGCGTCATCCCATGCATAAGAAACCTTGTGAGCAGAAATTACCTTCCTTCCGGAAAGTTGGCCGGCGGAAGCATCTAGGTTGACGAGAGACTGTTGCTCGCGACGGCAAGAACGTTCTTCTCGCAACTTTAAAAGAGCCCTGACACGGCCCTCGTTGCGAGTTCTTCGAGCTTGAATTCCCTTGCGAATCCATACCTCCTCCTCAGCAAGCTTCTTGTCGAAGACGGCGTTCTGCTTTTCCTCTGCCTCGAGAACGGCGGATCGTCGCTCAATGAACTTGTCATACCCGCAAGTCCATGAAGTCAACCGGCCACGATCGAGATCCAATATGCGGTTAGCCAAGCCCCTAATGAAGGCCCGATCGTGCGAAACAAAGAGCACGGCAATATCCCCCTTCGAAAGAAAGTCCTCCAGCCATCGGATACCGGGCACGTCCAGATGGTTGGTTGGTTCGTCGAGGAGAAGAAGGCTGGGCTCATTCACAAGAGCTCGAGCCAGCAGAGCTCTGCTCTTATTACCCCCGGAAAGTTGGTTAAAAGAATCATCCGGGTTAAGCCCCACGCGGTCGACCATGGTCGCCGCCTTATGCTCCAAGGCCCATCCGTCCGAACGATCGATCTGATCCTGTAAGTTGTCCAGGCGCTCAATCAATCGGGAGTCATCGGGATTACTCGAGAGCTCTTGAGCGATCCGATTGTAGTCAGTCAATCTGCGAGCCTCTTCGCCAAGGGCATCGAGAACAATTTCCAGCACCGTTCCGGGAAGATCGGAAGGAATCTCCTGATCGAGCTTGGCCGGCCGGAAATCATCCGACTTTTCCAATTCTCCGCCATCAGGAACGACTTGACCCGCCAATACCCGAAGGAGAGTTGACTTCCCTTCCCCGTTCCTGCCCAACATGCATATTCTCTCGCCCTTATTGATCGAGAGAGTAACGTCATCAAGCAGGAGCGGTCCACCAAAGGAAACGGTAAGATTTCTGTAACTAATTAAGGCCAAGAAAATGAAACTAGGAAGGGTTTGCGGGAAGTCGAATTTAGAAAAGGCGTCGCCTGTCGAAATATTCTAGCCTACTTCGGCAACAAATTGACTTCCAATTAGACTTTTTCCTTTCCTTGGTCGAACATCAACTTTTACCTTCTCATTGATGAGTCATTCCGAAACCCCTCAAATCTTTGAACGTCGGGCCTTTCTCAAACAGGCCGGGCTAACAGGCTCCTTGGCCTTATTCCCGCAAGCAAGAGGCAAGGATCGCCTACCGGCAATAAAGCCAACGACTTTCCAAATCGCATGCATGACCTTGCCTTACTCAAGATTTTCGCTCAAACGAGCATTGGAAGGCATCAAAAAAACCGGGTACGAATACGTTGCCTGGGGAACCTCGCACGATGAGACGGGTTCAGGCAAACGCGTCCCCGTAATGCCAACGGACGCCCCGCCCTCCAAAGCGAAGGATCTGGCGCAGCGATGTCGAGACATGGGCCTAAAGCCGGTCATGATGTTCTCAACCGTTTATCCCGAGCACGAACATGGATTCGAGGTTCTCAAGCATCGCTTGCTGCAAGCTGGCGCAGCAGGCATAGGACAAGTACTCACCTTCGGCCATACCAAGGGAGGGAACCGCAAGGTCTGGATCGAACGTTTCAAAAAACTAGGTCCCATCGCGCGAGATCAAGGAGTCCTCCTCGTGGTCAAGCAACATGGCGGCTCCACGGGCACGGGCGAAGCGTGCGCGGAAATCGTCCGTGAGGTGAATGACCCCGGGATTCGAGTCAACTACGATGCCGGCAACGTCATGGACTACCTAGACCTAGACCCCATTCCCGACATCAAGAAATGCGCCGAGGAAGTTCGCAGTTTCTGCATCAAGGATCACCGCAACTGGCCGAAGGATCAGGACTGCGGGCCGGGGTTCGGCGAGATCGACCACTACCGACTTCTTCATCCGGTAGCCTTCACGGGGCGAACGATACCGCTATGCTGCGAAAACATCTTCGCTCCTTTAGTACCACGCCCAATCAAGCCAGAGGGCATCGACATTCTAGCTCGCCGATCCAGAGAATTCCTGAAAACCATCATCTCGGGACTCCATTCATGAAAATCTCAAACTGACTATCCTCTCATGAACGAAAATACTCGCCGTCACTTTCTAAAGTCTTCCGCTCTAGCCTTTCCTGCCTTGGCCTTGCAGAAGGGGTTCGCAAAAAAAGGTTCGCCCAACGGAAGGATCCGAGCCGGCATGATCGGCGCAGGAGGCCGAGCGGCGCGACTTAATCGTATCTTCGCCGCCCATCCCGACGTCGAGATCACCGCCATCGCGGACGTCGACTTGCGCCGCCTGCGTCCAGTGGCTGAAGTGGTCGGAAAGATGCAGGGCAAGAAGCCCCAGACGATGCAAGATTTTCGTCCAATCATCGACGATCCGACCATCGACGTCATCTGCGTAGGCACACCTGATCACTGGCATGCGATTCCAACGATCCTAGGTTGCCTTGCGGGGAAGGACGTTTACGTCGAGAAACCCGACGGGCACAACATCATCGAGGGCCAACGCATGGTGGAAGCCATGCGCAAGCACAAGCGAATCGTTCAAATGGGTTCACAACACCGCTCGACAAGCAGACTTCAGACTGCCATGCAGTTCTGTCGTGAAGGTGGCGTGGGTCGCTGCCTCTTTGCCAAGGGATGGGAAAGCGCCCGCCAAGGAGGAATTGGCAAGCCTGCCAACGGAAAACCTCCTGCGGAAGTGAACTACGACCTCTGGCTAGGTCCCGCTCCCAAGCGCCCGTTCAACCAAAACCGGTTTCACGGACGTTGGCGTTGGTTTTATGACTACGGCACGGGCGACCTCGGAAATGACGGCGTTCATCGTATCGACATGGCATTCGCCATGCTAAACGCCTGCCTCGAATGGGAAAAGGCCACTCCGCTTCATCACCCTCGGACCATTCACGCAGCCGGCGGCAAGTGGTACTACGACGACGATCAAGAGTTCCCCGACACCATGCAGGTGACCTATCGTTACGACTCACCCACCCCACGCATACTCACCTACGAGCTTAAGCTCTGGACTCCCTATCGGCAAATGGAGGAAACCGAAGGGGCCGTGGTCTACGGAGACAAGGCCCAGCTGGTGATAGGCAATAGTGGTTGGAAAGCCATCGAAAGAGGGGGGAAGGTCATCGCGCAAGAAGGCGGCAACTCCGACGCCACCCCGCACGTCGCCAACTTCATCGACTGCGTCCGCTCCCGCAAACGCCCCAATTGCGACCTAGAGACCGTTGGACACCGAGCATCGGTGCTTTGTCACGCAGGCAACCTCTCCGCCCGGCTCGACCGCTCCCTTAGCCTGGATCCCAAAACCGAAACTTTCGAAAACGATGAGGAGGCCAACGCCCTTCGTGGTCGCCCTGAATGGCGAGCACCCTATGTCCTTC
>CAZXKR010000049.1:0-8192 GCA_964641305.1 uncultured Puniceicoccaceae bacterium
TTAGTGCGAATTGCCACTGACAATGAGTCAACTCACCAAGTGTCCGCGATGGTGGCGATGATCAAATTAGATTCTGCTCAAGCTGCCAATATGGCAGCTGGACTCATGCTTCGCAGCGCTGAGGTCGGGGATGTTTCAACCCTCTTGTCTAGTTTTGTTTCTCGTCAGGGCGGTGGTCGCTTGTTGGCCAAGGCTTTGAGTGATGTGAAGTTTGATCGTTCGCAAGGCGAGTGGTTGCGTTCAGTGTGGATCTCTTCCGGGTTGGTCCATGAGGACTTGGCGAACATATTTGACGAATTGGCCGGTGTCTCCGCTATTGGGATGAAGTTTTCAGACCGTTTGGTCGACCAGTTGGTCGTCCAAGGAAAGCGTGGTAATCTATTGCGCGGCAAGGAACTCTTTCATTCTGCTCGTCTAGGTTGTGCCGCTTGCCATAAGGTCGTTCATGAGGGTGCCCGAATAGGGCCGGAAATTTCTGCAATCGGCTCTAGTGTGCCGCTGGAACGCATCGTGACTGAGGTGCTGTGGCCGACAAGGCAGGTCAAGGAAGGCTATTCCTTAACACGTGTCACCCTTCAAGGTGGTCGCGTGCTGCAGGGTTATCAGCAACAGGCTCGCTCTTCCGACATCGTACTCCTTCGCGATTTTACGACGGGGAAAAGGGAAGGCTTCAGTCGCCGTGAAGTGGCTCGGATCGAATCCTTAGGTAGCCTCATGCCGCCTACCGCTCAGACTTTAGATCACAAGGAATTAGCGGATCTTTTTGCTTACTTATTCCAACTCGATGGGTCATTTGATTGAGGTCAACCACCTAAGTTGAGGTGTCACCTCATCTGACCATTAGCTTTTTCTTTCTTTTTGAATCAGTTTCTTGATGACCTGAATTTCTTCGTTCAGTTCTAGGAACCTTTCATGAAAGTCCTCCATCCCTTCACGGATAGGGTCCTCCAACTCGCGACGAAGTTTAATCCTTTCGTTCAAGGCCATCTCAGCGTTCATTTCATCCATGCTATTCATGATTACGCCGATCACCAAGTTGAGCACTACCATGGTACCTATTAGGACAAAGCTAACAAAAAAGAATGCGGCTCCCAAAGGAGAAGCTGTGGGAACCGGCGTCCACCTTGCAAGGTCCTCAGGAGAGTAACCATAGTTGTCCGAGCCATACATGTTGATGTACATGACATCGGTCCAGTCCTCCAAGGTGGTTACGCGAAAGAGAGACAGCAAGGCGGTCTGAAGGTTCCGAAAGTGTATGGGATCGTTATCTCCGTAGAGAAAGACTCCCATTGCACCATACATGTAGAACAGCAAAAAGAGTAAGATGCAGACGTAAAACATCGAAGGTATGCTTTTGAGTAAGGTGCCTACTATCAGTTGTAACTTGGGTACGACAGTGACCAGTCGCAAGACTCGCAGAATGCGTGCTAGTCGTAATATCGGCAGGAATTCAGCGTCTAATGGAAGCAAGGGTTCCATTAGGCAGACTGTAACGATGAGAAAGTCGAAAACATTCCAAGCATTGCGAAAATAGTTAATTGGTCGCTTCCCTTCCGCCAAAATCTTGATGACGGCTTCGAGGGTGAAAATGGCCAGGACTAGACTATCGAGAAAAGTCAGGATTTCGATGTGTCGGTTGGCAAATTCCTTGTACGTCTGTACGCCAACGAGAAGGCCTGCAAACAATATTATTCCGATTATGAAATTATCAAATAATTTTGCTTTTATAATTTTCGAACAAAAGGTGTACATTGAGTTGATGTGTTTTCAAAATGGTTAGTAGCTGCAAGGGTTTTTTCTCCAACACTAGTCAGTTTTCTTATTCACGGACCGGAAACTAATGCCCGACTTATTTAAGGACCGGAACTACTGCCCGACCCTCCTCTTTTACGGAGATGAAGTGTCCTAGCCGGTTGTCTTTCTCATCGGTGATTACCCATGTGTTTCCCGCGTAGGTGTTTTGTCTGCGAGTGTCGCCTGCATTGAGTTCTGCGTATAATTGCAAGCCACCTGAATATTTGACCCAGAATACCTTTAGCTTCCTTCCCGACTGGTTTTCGAAATGAATAGCGGTATTAGGACCGTTCCGTGATCGGGGCGGTTCCACGGTTCCTGACGGAATCCATTTGAGGTCTACCTTTTTTGCCGGAGGATCTGACGAAGTGACCGTAGAGAGATCGGCTCCGGTATCTATCACGAGACCAGGAAGAACCTTCCCGAGTTTAGTCACACCCTCGTCGCTAACCTTGGTTTGCCAAAGGTAGAGGCGTTTTAGTTTTTTTAGACCGACCAGATGTTCCAATCCTGCGTCAGTTATTTTTGTGGCATAGAGGTTAAGGTATTCTAGTTCAGATAAACCTCCGAGTTCGGCGATACCGTCGTCGTCCACTTCGGTTTTTTCCAGATGAAGTCGCTGAAGTTGCTTCAATCCCTTCAAGTGCACCATGCCCGAACTGCTTATCTTGGTTCCTGCAAGATGGAGTGAAGCGATCTTTTTCAGCTTTGTTATATGTATGAGATCTTCGTCATTTAGATCTGTGCCATTTAGATGAAAATCTACTTCAATCCACTCCGAATCCTGAGCAATTCCTCGAACGCTACCACCTAGGCTTTCAATTGCTGCAATGGCTTTTTTCTCCTCATTTTCTGCCTGGCAGGGGAGAGCGAAAGAAAGCAAAGCTACGGCAGAAAGAGCAAAAGTCCCACAATTTGGATTGAATTGGATCAAAGTCATAGATGATCAGGTTGGTTTTTTTAAAAAAAATCTCAAGACTGGAGATTTCTTGTGATCAACTTTTTATAGATTATTCTTTGGAATCATTTTGCTGCTTCTAAGACTTTTGGGGTAATTCTTTTGAATCGGGTTGCGCCTTTTAGTATTTTCAAAACATGGTTTAGTCATGAAATATATTCTTTCTTCCTTTTTCTTCCTCCACTTTGCGTTTTTTGGTCACGCCGCGGACCGACCGAACATCCTCGTCGTTCTTACTGACGATATGGGTTTTTCCGATCTTGGCTGTTTCGGAGGCGAAATCGACACCCCTAACCTCGACAAGTTGGCCAAGAACGGCCTGCGCTTCACAGAGTTTTACAATACTGCCCGTTGCTGGCCGACACGAGCTACCCTTATGTCCGGTATTTATAGTAACGGTCTCGGCAACGGCCAAGTCACCATCGCTGAGCTTCTCAAGCCAGTCGGTTACCAGACGGGCATGGTGGGCAAGTGGCACTTGGGCAAGAATCCCACCAAGGACGGACCCATTCAGCGCGGGTTCGATGACTTCTACGGCACTATGACCGGGGCTGGTTCTTTCTTCGACCCCTATACCTTGACCCGCAACACCGAGTTCACCGAGGTCGACGAGGAGGACTACTACTACACCGACCGGATAGGTGTGGAGGCCACTCGCCAAATCGAGGAATTCGCAAAATCTGAAAAGCCGTTCTTCCAATACGTTGCCTTCACTGCCGCTCACTGGCCGATTCACGCTCCGGAAAAATCTATCGAGAAGTACCTCGAGACTTATGAAGGAGGCTGGGAGAAACTTCGCAAGGAGCGATATGCCCGCATGCTGAAGATGGGTGTCATCGACAAGGAACGCTGGCCTCTTCCTCCGCTTGAAGATCGGGTCAAGCCATGGGACGCCATCGATCACAAGCCCTGGCGCATCCGCAACATGGCAATCTACGCCGCGATGGTCGACCACATGGATCAGGCCGTAGGGAAGATCGTCGATTCGCTTACGCGAACCAAGCAACTTGATGACACCTTGATCATCTACTTCCACGACAACGGGGCCTGCCCCGAACATCTCGGCGGTAATGGCTGGAACACAGCAAATAACATTCTCGCCAAGGCCAAGAAAGCAGGTAAGACGATTGCGGTGGGTGACAAGTTCGACGTTCCGATGGGCGGACCCATGACCTACGGGAGCGTGGGACACAACTGGGCAAACGCCCAGAACACACCTATGCGACGCTACAAGTCCAATGTCCACAACGGCGGGGCCTGCACTCCTGCTATCGTCCATTGGCCCGCTGGTTTGAAGACCGAACCGGGCTCCATTTCAAAACAGCGAGGACACGTCGTCGACATGATGGCCACCTGCCTCGAGCTTGCCGAGGCTAAGTATCCCGAGAAATTCAACGGCAAGGAAACCAAATCCCACGAAAGCATCTCACTCGTACCGATCCTAAAAGGTAAAACCGTTGACCGCGACCATGCCTACGTCTTCAACCACGGCGGTACCCATGCCATCGTCAAGGGTGAGTACAAGATCGTCCGCGAAGGCAGGCGTCCCTGGGCCCTCTATCACCTCGAAGAAGACCGCACCGAGACCCAGAACCTTGCCGCCAAGTACCCTGAGCGCGTCACCCAAATGGCCGCCATCTGGGAGAAACGTTGGGGCAAGAGGAAATAATCCGTTACTTCTGAACTATGTCGTTTCCTGACGTCAGTTTCCGAACTGTACCTTTGCCAGATAGATGCTCGTTTTTCCTTCGTGCCCAGAATAGTAACTGACCCAAAGCATGTCTTCATGCCAAACTAGTCCCGCGTAACTGGTGTCCTTGCCTGAGGGAAGCTTCATAAACTCGGTCAAGGTGGCTTTTTCGGGATCGAGCCAGTGCAGGGAGGTTCGGACAACTCCATCCAGTCGGCGTACCGCGGTCACAAATCGTCCGTCTGGCAGGCGGATGAAGTGAGGGCCGCCAATGCGGACACCGAGATCTTTCCAAGTCCATTCTTGATAGGGTGGTTTGGCTCGGCCGAGTTGAGCGGTGTTTGGGAGGCTGTCTCGGCGGAGCAGGCAAAGGGCGGTTTCGTCCGGCAGGAAGACGATGGAGGTCTCGTTGGGATAACCTTTGTCGAAGGCATTCTTCACCAAAACCTCGAAAGAGGAACCGTCGTCGCTCCGATACAGCCTTATGGAGCGTTTACGTCTATCCGTCCCATAGCCAAAGCCATAGGCCTTCCCCTTGTGCCAAGTGGTTCGCCAAAGCCAGAAGTCGGGGTCGCCAACCTCGTGGGCCTTGCTCCACTTCCGACCATCCTTGGAAAACCAAATGAGTGATTGGTGACTGTATTTGGAGCGGTCGTGCATGGCTTCCGCTCCCGAAAGCATGAGGCGTCCGTCGGGCGTGACATTGATCTTGGCGTCGCGTAAATCGGAATCATCCGAAGTCAGCAGGGCGGTGGAACGCCAATCCTTACCGTCCTTGGAGGCGATGATCCGCAAAGCCCCGTCGGGAGAGACATGTCCTCTGCCTTCACGAAACACACAGAACCATTCGTCCTTGAAGCGAACCAAGTCTGTGAAGGCGTTGTGCGGGGCCTTGTCCCATATCTTGCGGACCTCGACGAGCGTCGGCGAGACTTTGTCCTCCTTTGCAAAAGAGGGTGTGAAACTCAGTGCGGTGAGCAGGGAAATGAAGGAGAAGCAATGCTTAGTCATTTGACATTTGTTGGTGGCGGAATCTTAGGGATGCGAAGCTCAACCTGTCTTTTCCCTCGATAGGGTGGCCACTGGATTCGCTCGTGTTCGTACCGCGCCCATTGCCATTCCGGCCAAGTCGGGCAATCTTTTTGCACGCTGGCATAAATTTCCTGTAACCGCCGGCTCATTTTTTTCAGGCGTGAAGTTTCGGAGACCGCCAGGTCGCGTGTTTCGCCTGGGTCAGCCCGCAGGTTGTAGAGTTCGAGCCTGCCCAGCTTGGCTGTCTTGAGGGTTTTCTGATCTAGTTCGGTCAGGTCAACTTTCTTGGAAATTTCCGGAGCGTCTAGATGGGCTAGGATTTTCCATTCACCCATGCGCATGGCCACTTTCGGCTTTCCGCTAGTCGCGTAGAAATGCCAGTACAATGGCGTTTTTCGCAGGATGGGTTTGCCCTCAAGCAAGGGAAGGAAACTAGTCCCGTCGATGGCTCTATCCGTTGGTTCCGGAATGCCGGCGACCTCGCACAAGGTAGGCAACAGGTCGATGCCGCTGACGGGGATGTCTGAGGTTGATCCCTGTCGGGTGTTCTCAGGCCAACGCAGGATTCCAGGCACACGGATGCCACCCTCGTAGAGCCAACCCTTTTTCTCCCGTAGAGAACCTGTATCGCCATGTGGATGAAAGCTGGTTCGAGCCGGTCCGTTGTCGCTGGTGAACAAGGTGAACAGGTTGTCGCTCAACTTTAGTTGGTCTACTTCGGCCATTAGGCGTCCGAAGGCGACATCCATTTGGGTGACGTTTCCCCAGTAGGCTGAATAGCTCGGATCATCGGAAGGGTGAAGTTTTGCGAACTTTGGATTTGTGGCGATGGGTTCGTGTGGTTCGTGATAGCAAACGAACAGAAAAAAAGGCTTCTTCTTGTCCCTCTGTGCTCTCAGCCAGCGGATGGCTTCGTCGGTAACGATTTGTGCAGAGAATCCTTTGATTGGACCAGTGGGGATGCCGTTTCGGACGAAGTTGTAGGGATTCCTGTGATTCGGGAGCGCGTTGTTCTGGGTGGAGAACCAGTGTTTGAAGCCATGATCGTTCGGTTGCGGTTGACCCGGTAGGTTGAAGCGACCGTTTAGGTGCCACTTTCCGACGTGGGCGGTGTCGTATCCACCCTCCTGAAGCAACTTGGCAATGGTGATCTCCTTGTCGGAGACGTGCATGGGCGAGAGCATGGGAATCCAGTTGCTTACTCCCACACGGGTGGGTGTGCGTCCGGTCATCAAGCCGGTGCGGGAAGGTGAGCAGTTTGCATTGGCCGCGTAGCAATGCGTCAAGCGCAGTCCCTCTTTGGCGAATCGATCGAGATTAGGCGTGTGAGCCTCCTTTCGCCCATAGCATCCCAGATCGCCGTACCCGAGGTCATCCGCTAGGACAATTATGAAGTTGGGTCGCTCGGTGGAAACCCCGACTGTCCAAAAGACCGAGAACCATAAAGCGATGACGAGAATGAAGCGTCTCTTCACTTAAACCATCCTCCTCTTTACGGCTTGTTTGGTCATCAGAGGAGAGAGGCAACGCTGGTCACTTGCCCCAGCACCATAGTCGTTCGTAGGTGCGTAGAAATACTTGTCCATCTGAAAAGGCGGGGGAACCTCTTGTCATTTCGTTTACGGGATTTGTGGTCAGGACTTCAAAGTCGGGATTCGCCGAGATGACGAGGGTTTGGCCGCCTTGGTTGGTGACGTAGAGCTTCCCTCCAATATGGGTGACCGAACCCCAGTTGCCCCCTTTTCCCACCCGGGCTTGCTTTACGATCTTGCCTGTGGCGACTTCGATACATTGGAGGATTCCCGGTTCGGTCAAGATGTAGTAATAGCCTCCAACCACTGCTCCCGTGCCGATCCGTTGCAGGTTTCGCTTCGTGGTGATCCAGAGTCGTTGGGAGGTGATGTCGCCTGAGGCATTCTTGCCTGCCTTTACGCCAAGGGCGGGACCACCGTAGCCGGAGGTGGCGAGGACGAAATCTCCTGAACTGGCTGCATTGTTGTAGACGAGTTCGCCGAGGCCATTGCACCACCAGATTTCCTTGCCCGTTTTTGGGTCGAAGGCGACCAGCCTCTTTGGCAAACCGAGCAACAATTCGTCGCGACCATGGTTATTCCGCAAAACAGGCGTGCTCCAACTTCCGAACCAGTGCTTCTCGTCTTTGCCTTGAGCTTTGGGCAGGTCGCGTTTCCATACGGTTTCTCCGGTGGCGGCATCGAGTGCAAGTATGAATACCAAAGGGCCGGGGCCCCGGTACTGAATGAAGGTCTTGCCATAGGGCACTGGACTGGATGCTGTGCCCCAGAGGTGACGTTCTGGACCGAGATCTTTGCGTCGCCAGACCTCCTTCCCCTCGAAGTCATAGGCGATCATGCCTGCCGACCCTAGAGTGACTACGACCAACTTGCCGTTCGTGGCCGGAGAAGCGGAACAAAAAGGGTTTGTCTTGTGAGTAGGTTCTTTATCGGGGAATGAAGTTACTCGCTCCCAAAGTTTGTCTCCCGTGCGGCGGTCGAAGCAGAGTAAGGCACGTTGCTTCCCATCCTCGATGGCTTGCGTTACGAATATCTTTCCCTTGGCCACGACTGGCGAGGAATTCCCATGCCCTGGAAGCTTCACTTTCCATGTGACATTCTCTTCCATCGACCAATTCTCGGGGATATTCTTTTCATTACTCAGACCGTTGCCGTTGGCTCCACGCCAAGTTGGCCAGTCATCCGC
>CAZXKR010000050.1:0-6476 GCA_964641305.1 uncultured Puniceicoccaceae bacterium
CGACATCCGCTTTCAACGAAGAGCCGACTCTGCTTTCCAAAAAAACGGGCAAAGAAGACGGAGGCGAGCCATCGTTTAGTGATGACCCGCAAGAGACAAACGAAGTTCCTCGCGCCGACGAAAACCCAGAAAGTCGGGTTTCTGGCGAGGTAGCAACCTTGTATTCTGAGGAAACGGAAGAGGGAGAAAATCAAAGTGAAGAGGAGGGAGAGCCGTCATCTAATGATGATTTGCTGGAGATGAACGAATCGTCGTCGCCTGCACCGACCGACGATAACGATCCCCAAGCCGATACATTAATCAAGACCTTGGCTGAAGATAATGATGCTTCGACAGTTTCCAACGAGGAAAAAACCTTGAGTTCTGAGAAATCAGGACAGTACGATAAGCCTCAACTTCAAGAAAAAGCCATTCCAGTTTCTCAAGGAAGAGAGAATATTGCTGTTAGCCTGATCGACTCAAAGACGCAGATTCCACATTTTTATCTTCAACACGAAATCAATGCTGGTCCTTTGCTCGATGCTCGTACCGCAATAAATAAGAAATTTTCCGAACAGCCTTCCGAGCTTGGAGGATTTAACGTTACAATAAACGATCTCGTTCTTAAAGCCTGCGCCGAAGCAATAACTTGGGTTCCGGAGATCAACGCTTCTTGGGAAGGCGATCACATCAAGCAGCATGGCGCAATCCACCTTGCCTTCAGTGTAGCTGTTGAGGATGGGCTCATAACTCCGGTTATTCACGACGCCGAGACGAAGCATCTGCGTTCCCTGTCCAGAGAGACCAAGCAACTCATTTCAAAAGCACGAACCCAGCAGTTATCGCCTGAAGAAATGAGTGGTTCGACTTTTACCGTAACCAATCTCGGAATGTATGGCATCGATTTCTTCAGCAGTATCATTAATCCGCCAAATGCAGCCATTCTTTCAGTTGGAGCGACTAAGGCAAAACCGATAGTGGATGACCTCGGAAGAATTGTTCCAGGTCGACGAATGATGCTTGGGCTTAGTTGCGACCATCGAGTGGTTGATGGTGCAATCGGATCTTCTTATCTCAAAGCTCTCGCTGAAATATTGGAAAATCCGACATTGATGCTAGTTTAGGAAACCTTTGATTGAATTGCTTTCTATGGTTAGGGATCGACATTCTTCATTCAGATCAAAATTAGCTTTGTTCATCACCGCTGTCTTTTCTCTCGGACTCCACTTCGCCGCGTTCACGGGCATCCTTATTTGCCCAGTCTGCCAAAGACTTTAGTTTTTCGCCGACTTCTGACTTCGCCCCAGAGAGATCATGCTTTCCAACCACCTGAGATCGACCAAAAAGGTAGTACTTTATCTTGGGTTCGGTTCCACTGGCCCTAACGGCTATTGAAAAAGCATCTTCAAGTTCGAAGATAAAAAAGTTTTCAAGCGGTACGGGTTTGTCATCTTCGTCAAGATAGCCCGGTTTACCAAAGTTTCTTACTTTGCTGACGGGAATCTCGTTTATTTTTGTAGGTTCATTTTTGGAATATGAGCCGATTATTTTTTTTATTATTTCAGAACCCTTTACGCCTTCAAAATAAAGATTAACTGTTTGTTCTTCGAAATAGCCGTACTTAAGATATAAATATTCTAGGTATTCTAACGGCGATGACTTCGTAAGCTCAAGGTGGGCAAGTAGTTCTGCACAAGCTAGGGCCGCTGCGTTTCCGTCTTTATCTCGAACGGTATCCAAAGGCAAATATCCAACACTTTCTTCTCCTGCAAAAACGGTGAATTTCGAGTACCTTAGTAGTATTTCGGCCCTAGTGTAAAAATCAGTGTTGTCGTAATCCCAAGCAATACCTTCATTTTCTCGCAAGGCCGTGGTTGCTGCATCCTCATAATCACCAATCTTTTCAGATATCCATTTGAAGCCGGTTAGGGTATTGACACAGCGGATTCCGTTTTTCAGTGCAATTACCTCCATCATGGGAGTGGTCACGAAAGTTTTGAGGATGACGGCATTAAGGGACCCCGCCTCAGGAAGCACACCCTGTTTCTTTAGCTTTGATATTCGGTATTCCGACAGCATACACCCAACTTGATTTCCAGTGAGACACTCAAAGCGATCCTTCCCATTGAAAACCGCTACACCTATTCGGTCTCCATCCGGATCGCTGGCTAGAACCGCTTTTGCCTTAACTTTACGCGCCAAGGATATACCCTGTTTTAGGGCCTCGGGGTTTTCGGGGTTTGGCGACTTAACCGTAGAAAAGTTGGGATCCAGCCTAGCTTGTTCATCTACTGAAGCCACCTCCACGCCGTGATCCCAAAGAGATGGTATCGCTGCGATCCCGCCAGTTCCATGAATGGGCGTAAAAACAATTTTAGGGCAATGTTCCTTAAGTAGTTCTGCGTCAAGAACGGCCTCCTCGAGAGCGGCGCGATAAGCAAGGTCGTCGCCCGCCGGAAGGACAGTGAAGGGTGGGCTTTCGGCATCGCCGGCCGAAAGAACCAACGGGACAGTGTCTTGAAGCGTTAGCTTGGAGTACCGATCGACAATGCCACCCGCATGCGGAGGTACAACTTGAGCGCCATCGACAAAATAAGCCTTAAAGCCATTGTCGTGGGGTGGATTGTGACTAGCCGTTATGACAATACCGGCATGGGCATACCTCAGACGTACGGTAAAGCTGAGTTGAGGCGTAGAGCGTGGTCCGTCGAACACCATAGCGTAGCCACCCAAACCACTCCATGTTGAAGCCGCCAACTCACAAAAGTGACGCGAAAAATGACGCACATCGTGGGCAATTACAATTCGAGGAACATCCAACACTCCCTCCGATGCCATCCATGTGCTAATATAGCCGTGCAGAGCCATCGTTGCACGCACCACGGTATAATCGTTCAAAGTATTCGAGCCTACCGCTGCATGCTCCGGGGTGGATTTGCCTTTGGTTTCTCCGCGCTCAGCATCAGTTAGGACCCGACCTACGCTTCGCCCTCGAATTCCGCCTGTTCCAAATGCTAGATTCTTGTGAAACCTATCGTTTATTTCGGTCCATTCCCCGGCATTTATCAATTGCTCTATTGAGCGAGAAGCCCAATCGCCCAACCCTTCCGTGCTCAACCAGGAGCGAAGGTTGTTTGCTGCCGCATCCATAAGCTCTCCGGATGCAAGAGCCTTGTCTATCGTTTGGGTAAGTGCTTCGTCCATAATTGAGTCTGTTATCGCATCAGGTTGCGGGGTGAATGAAAAGGAGAGACTAGCTAGGGGTACATGCCCTTCGGGTCAAGCACCGGGAATAAGATGCTCTCTGATGAGAATGGGGCCCTGCTGCAAGCTGAGCCCTTTTCTGCGACGAAACCAGCTTTCACCAAATGCTTCGCCTTTCACGGTTCCTCACTTTCATCGGTCAAGTTGGCCTCCTCTTTGGGAAAACGAATGTTTAATTCGCCAGGTTTTCCATAACCAAGTTCTTTGCGGGCCATTGCATCTTGAAAATCTGGGTCTCGCCTAAGGCGGTCAAGAAAAGCGCCATGTTCTTCCACTTCTTTCCTCAACTCCAACAATTCGTTCTCCAGAGTTGCCTTGCGCGTCTTCCAGTGCTCACTTTCGTCATGGGCGTCCTTCAGGCTCAAACCCAAGAACACAATCGCCACAATCGCCACCATCGAGAATATTCCAAAAACAATTCGCATGAGCAATTTCGGCTAAGCTTTAAGCCATAGACGGTAAAGCGTTTTGAGATTCATTCGAAACTTCTCCTTGTGATTAGCTTTCATCGGGCGTGTAAATGTCATGAAGGCGCAAAAGCCCCAACAGGGAGCCGTCATCTGGAGCCACAACGGGCAGTACAGATATTTGCGATGAGCGTTCTTCCATAATGCGCAAAGCTTGGCCAACGGAAACATCTGGTTTTACAACAACTGGTCCCGTACTCATCAGTGCCGATGCCTTAAGGGAAAGAATGTCTTCTTGTTCCTGTAAAGCTCGGCGAAGATCTCCGTCGGTTACAAGCCCCAAAAGCCGACCATCACGTATAATGCATGCAGCTCCGAGGGGATACTCCGTCATCGCGATCACGAGATTTCTTAAAGTTGTATCCTCCTCGCAACAAGCAACTTTCTCCATTGGGTGCATAAGGTCATTAACAGTGAGTGTCCAGCTCCGGCCAAGCTGCCCTCCTGGATGAGTATAGGCATAATCCTCCTCAGAAAAGTCGCGCTTGTGCATAAGAGATGAAGCAAGAGCATCCCCCAATGCAGCCGTTACGACGAAGCTGGCGGTAGGCACGATACCCAATGGATCAGCCTCACGGGACACGGAAGCATCCAGAGTTACATCCATTTTTTGAGCCAGTACCCCATCGAGGTTACCCAAAATTCCCACAAGAGAAGAACCTCGATCCCGCAAGATGGGGACCAGCGCCAACAGTTCACTTGTCGAGCCGCTATTAGAAAGAAATATCGTTGGGTTTCCAGGTTGGTGCACTCCAAGATCACCGTGTACGGCCTCTGCCGCATGCATAAATACAGCGGGAGAACCAGTACTGCAAAATGTAGCCGCGATTTTGCGTCCGACATGACCAGATTTCCCCAATCCCGAAACGACAATTTTTCCGTCAGGAACATCCAGAATCTCTACTGCCCGAACAAAGTTAGCATCGAGACGTTCGGCTGCTTGTTTAATTGCTGCTGATTCCGTTTCAAGAACCGCACGGGCGTCTGTAATTTCTGGTGTTTGGCTTAAGCTCATTTCAAGGCTTTATAATCGCTCATTGTGTACAAATTATTTCCAGAGGGCGAGGATTGAAAATCTTTCCACGCCTAAAAGATGCCGTTTGTTCCCCAAAACTTCTTGTTTTCCAAGGTGTGGGAAATAGGTTTCTGTGGCTCTTAAATAGAAAACATTTTTGTTTTCTGCTCTAATGAAGAGCCTTCAACATCTTGACTCTTCCTTTTTTGTTCATCTACTAAGAATGGAGATTTATGTTTCTCCAACAACTCTTGTCCGCTTCCGATTCTTTTCTAGAAAAGTCTTTGCTTTGTTGCATTCTAGGACCAAAATGTTCCGTTTCAAATGTTTCAATTAACATTTAGCGACCAAAGTATGACCGAGGTTAACGCCCTCGACCATGTCAGTCAATTGGAGTTAATGGAAAAACTAAGCTCCCTAACCTCCGAAGTTCTTTCCGATAAAAATTCTGATGTCGGTCGTTTTAGTCGCAACGGAAAGTGCTTTTACAGAATGCGGGTTGGAGACCTTAGGGTTTACTTTGAGCACGGGGACAAAACACTGCACTGCCACTACATTTTGAGGAAAAACACATTTAACGACTTTGTTATTCGCTTCAAGCTTCCAGTTAGTGAAGAACAAGACCTTGAAAAAGATCAGTCGTTCTGGGAGTATCTAGAGGGTTTAACAAAAAGGTGAGCCCGTGAATAATTGGATGGAGCGGTGTGAACAATGTGTGAGCACCAAATTTTTTGTTCACGAGGTTGGTAACTATTCTCTTTTTTCTCGGCTTTTTTTCGTATCTGTAATTTTACATAACCTTTTAAACATCAATTTAATGCGAAATCTATTATTGTTATTCAAGCGATATAAGAAGAAGAATAGAATCTTTTAAATTGTCTTTCTTATATAATTATCGTTTGCCGGTAACCTTCAAAACCTCAAAATTTCTAAGACAATGAAGTTCAAAATAAACCGAGATTTTTTCAGTTCAGGCCTTCAGTTGGTTACCAGCGTGGTAGGCACTCGCAAGACAATGCCAATTCTTCAAAATGTTTTGATAGAAGCGGAAGAAGGCAAGGTGTCCTTAACGACAACAAACCTAGACTTGGGAGCTAGATGCTCCATCAAAGCTGAAGTTACGGAACCAGGGGCAGTAACTTTACCAGTTAAAGAACTGGGCAGCATTATACGCCAACTTGCCGATATGGAAGTGAGTGTAGAAACGGGCGGGGATCCAAAGGCGACCATAACCACAAGAGGTTCCGTTTTTAATGTGATGGGAATGGAAAGCAAAGAATTTCCACCTCTACCTACACTGGAGGGACAACAGGACTTCGATCTAGATCGTGCTGAATTAATTCAAATGTTAAAGAATGTTTCCTATGCTCAGTCACTGAATGAGGAGCGATATATGTTAAAGGGAGTCTACTTTCTTTTTTCGGAAGACGAATTGGCACTGGTCGCAACCGACGGTCGCCGGCTTGCCGTAACAAAACGCACTCTTGGAGAAAAGACAAAAGAAGGTGGTGAATTCATTTTGCCCTCCTCTTCCGTTTCCGAACTTGAAAGAATTCCCGACCTAGGTAATTCCGTTCGAGTTTCTTTTACTGACAGACAGGTGGCCTTTGAGATGAAAATTGGTAAACAAAAAGGCGAAGAGGTTGAAGAAGGAAAAGGTTTTGTCGAATCTGTTTACCTCGTCTCCAAGGTCGTTGAAGGAAAGTATCCAAACTACAAGCAGGTCATCCCCAAAGACAGCTTTAACCGCA
>CAZXKR010000050.1:6576-8021 GCA_964641305.1 uncultured Puniceicoccaceae bacterium
GAAGGAAAGTATCCAAACTACAAGCAGGTCATCCCCAAAGACAGCTTTAACCGCAGTGAAGTGGAGCGAGAACTATTGCAAGAATGTGTTACTAGAGCAGCTTTGGTATCGGACGACAAAGTAACCTTTAGGGTAAAGCCCAACGAACTAGAAATAACCGGCCAAAGTCTCCTGGGGGATGCACGCGAATCCATGTCGATTGAGTACGATGGAGAAAACGCAACGGTTTCCTTTAACCCTCGTTTCCTGCTCGATCCATTGAAGTCCTTGACAAAAGACAAGGTGTTTTTTGAATTTAGAGACGACATGAGCCCGGGTGTGTTTCGTACAGACGGACCCAAAGAGGGAGACCCTCTAAGTTTCCTTTGTGTTGTAATGCCTATCCGCACCGATTAATTATACGGATCTGACCCAAAATTCACAAAGTAAATAGTATTCAGGCATTTTAAAACATGTGCCCAAATATGTACAGGCATTAATATTTATGTGTTACTCTACAATTAAACCAAGAATGCTTAGCCAATAAGTGATTCCATGACATTTTGCATTGGTAAATCCATATCGGTTTTAATCCTTAACCGCCAATATGATGCATTTCAACTTTTTCGAGAGTGTCTCTTAACAAGGCACGGTCTTCAGAGTACTTATCTTTTCGCTGTGTCCATATTTTAGAAAGAAGACCCATTAAATCATCGTCATCAAGCCCTTTTCTCATATGTGATCTTATATCAAATCCGTTAGTCCCGAAAAGGCATGTAAAAACATGACCATCAGCACTCACTCTTGCTCTACTGCAATCCTGACAAAAAGGCTTGGTTATTGATGAGATAATTCCTATCTCCCACGACGAACCACTTTCCCTATATCTTTGAGCGACCTCACCACGATAGTTAGATCCAATGGCTTCTAGGGAAAACTTAGACTTCAAAACCTTTAGAATGTCACGAGCTGAAAAAACCTTTTCCTCTATCCATTTATTGTGATTTCCAACATCCATAAATTCAATGAATCTAGTGTTGATTCCTAATTTATGTCCGTATTCTGCAATTGGAATAATTTGGTCTTCATTTACCCCTTTTTGCACCACAACATTTATTTTTACATATAAGCCAGCGCCTATCGCCGACTCTATCCCTTTCGCTACATCTTGAACCGATGAAACACCGCCATTCATATATTTGAATGTAGTTTCCTTCAAAGAATCCAGGCTGACGGTAATTCTCTTTAGACCTGAATCGAATAATTCTTTAGCGTATTTCGATAGTAAATAGCCGTTTGTCGTTAGTGCTATATCTTCATACCCTTCCAAGTCGCATAACATTTTGACAAGCAAGGGCAGATCCCGTCGTAGTAGCGGCTCACCACCTGTGATTCTTAATTTAAGGGTGCCTAAAAAACTAAATATTTTAGCAAGTCGGGTAATTTCTTCAAATGTTAGGATTTGT
>CAZXKR010000051.1:0-7987 GCA_964641305.1 uncultured Puniceicoccaceae bacterium
ATGGAGGTACTCCTTCGGTCAAGTTCATACAAGAAAACGATTAGTCGTTTCATAATAGCGATTTGCTTTGTCGTCTCGGCAATTCTTGCCGGACTCCTTTATCTCGGGAGGTAATTCCCAAGTGAACCGAGAGGTTCTAGTTTCACTCCGGAACAAGAGCTGCTTTTGCGTCGAATGCTCCAGACTTTAAAGTTTTAGCCCAAGTCAGGTAGCTAGCGATCTTATCCTCGGGAGCCAAGGTGTCGTCTTGAACAAAATCATACAATCGTTCGTAGAGATTGACCTTCAGATAATCCCCCAAACGAAGGTTGGCTACCTTATCCCCCATCAAGACGGCAAAAAGAGGACCCATTTCCGTTGCTCTAGGACGTTGCTTACCGAGAGTTACTCGAATGGAAGCTTCCCGAAACTGTTCTAGGAGATCGAGAGTTTTAACATCCTTCAAATCAAGATTGTTGTCGGCGATGCCCAAACGAGATAATTTTTCGAGTCTTCTGATGGGACTGACATCGGAAACGAAGTTGCCGGAAAGACCTAGTACTCTAAGTTCGACAAGGTTGGCTACGGGTTGAATGTCCGTGAAATGATTGTGCTGCAAGTGGAGTTCACGAAGCGAAGTCAGCTTCCTTAAGGCACGCAAATCACCAAGGCGATTTTCGGTAAGGTAAAGGTATTCGAGATTCGTCATATCGAAAAGCCCGCGAACATCCGACAAGTGGTTGTCGGACAAGACCAGTCTCCGAAGAGAAGTGAAGTCCTTGAAATCATTGGCGTTCTTTAGTTCGTTTGCTCCAAGAAGGAATATTTCCAAACTCGGCAAATTAGACATGGAAGAAAGTTCGGTAATTCGATTCTCGAAAAGGTATAATTCTTTCAGGCGAGGAAGTCCTTGAAGTTCGCTGAAAGGATCATGGTCGCGCTTTCCGTTTCCGCTAGAATCGGAGAAGGGTTCGTTGGAATCAAAAGATTTGTTCTTATTCTGATCCTCATAAGGTTCCGCAGATCCCAATTGATTTCCTTGGAGATGAAGCACTTCGAGGTTTTTGAGCTTGGAAATTCCCTCTAGGTCGAGAAGACCATTGTTGGATGCGTCCAACATTCGTAGCGCACTGAAATTACCAATGCCACTCAGTCCTTGTAGACGATTGTTCGCGACTCGAAGTTCCTCTAATTTCCATGGTGCATTCAGACGCTTTTTGTGAATGGTAAGCAACTCGACCTTTAGAGCGTTGTTTTGCAAGGGAGTAAGTCGAGGGGACGACGATTCTATTCTTATTTCTTTAATCCGGTTAGTCATCGTGATAGTAGCCAAGAGACCTTCGGAATCCAATTTCTTGAGGTCGCGAATACGATTTCCGGAAAGATCCAATCGGCGAAGGCGGGCCAATCCCGTAATTGGGGTTATGTCCTCGATATGGTTGTCCCTAAGAACCAGTGAAGTAAGGTTTTCGGCTGCTTCAAGTCCAGTTAGGTCACGGATGCCGGCTCCACTCAATTCAAATCGCAAGAGTTTTGCGGCAACCAGTTCCTCGGTCAAATCACCTTGATCCACTTGAAGTGTTCGGCTGAGCGCTTCCTCCAAGGCCGGTTCAGGAACGAAAAGAGGCTTTGCCTCGAGGGGCATAAAGGGCAAACATGCCAACGCTACAGCAAACGCCATTATGCGCACAACCATGCGATTGGCAAACCAGCCTCTAGTGTGAAAGAGAATCATTAGACTATAAAGTCGGATGAGATCGGGAAAAGTTTAGCGAAAACGGGCAACAAGGTCCTTTGATTCGACCGAGTCACCAACATTCACCAAAATCGCGTCCACGACACCGTCGGCTTGAGCGTAGAGAGTGGTCTGCATCTTCATGGCTTCAAGCACGGCGATCTTGTCGCCCTTGCTAACGGACTTGCCCACACTCGTAGAAATACTGCTGATCATTGCCGGTATAGGAGCTCCGAGATGCATAGAATTAGCCGGATCCGCCTTCTCTCTAGCCTTGGTATCACCCTTGACGGACTTGTCGGGAACCAATGTCTGACGCGCCTTTCCGTTGAGTTCGAAAGTGAGGACACGAATCCCCTTTTCGTCCGGTTCACCGACATGCAAAAGTTTTACAAAGAGAGTTTTACCTTCTTCAATTTCAACTGAAATTTCCTCGCCTGGCTCAAGCCCGTGAAAAAAGGCTATTGTAGGTAAAACGGAGACATCGCTGAACTTTGCTCGGAAGGCAACAAAGTCCTCATGAACCTTAGGATACATGATGTGTGAGAAAAGGTCGTCATCATTCACTTTGCGACCCAACTTCCTGGCAATAGCAGCCCCTTCCTTCTTAAGGTCGAGTTTCGGTACGGAAGCACCTGGCCGCCCACGGATGGGCTTGCGTGTCCCCAAGATGGTTTTTCTTACTTTAGTGGGCCAACCACCGAGAGGTTGCCCAAGGTTACCAGAGAGCAAATCTATGACTGACTCGGGAAAACCGGTTTCTTCCGGGAGATTGACCAAATCATCGGGCTTCACCCCCTTGGTTATGAGAAAGATGGCGAGATCACCTACGCTCTTGCTACTAGGAGTCACCTTTACGATATTCCCTAGCAGGCGGTTTACCTCTCGATAGGTTTTTACGACATCGGGCCAACGTTTGCCCAATCCAAGAGCGGTCGCCTGCTCTCGAAGATTGGTGTACTGCCCACCTGGCATTTGGTGCTGATAGACTTCGGCGCTCCCGAAGGGGGGTGAACTATCGAAGGGAGCGTAATACTGCCGGACAGCTTCCCAATAAATCGAAAGTTCATTGAGACAATCCAAATCCAGTTTGGTCGCCCTTGAGGAATTGCGTAATGCATGGGCAACCGAGTTGAGGTTAGGTTGACTGGTACAGCCCGACATAGAAGAAACGGCCAAGTCCACTACGTCGACCCCTGCTTCCGATGCCTTTAATACGGAAGCTGAAGCGATTCCGCTGGAATCATGCGTGTGAAAATGAATGGGAATGCCCACCTCGTTTCGCAAAGTCTTTACCAGCTTGTATGCAGCCACCGGGTGGCAAAGACCGGCCATATCCTTGATCGCGAGCAAATGGGCTCCCATCTTCTCGAGCTCCTTGGCCATATCGACGTAATAGGAGAGCAAATACTTCTCTTCCGCTTTGTCCGTAAAATCGCCCGTAAAACAGATGGCCGCCTCGCAAAGGGACTTTGTCTGTTCGTTGACGGTTTCCATAGCCACCTTCAAGTTAGGAAGATAGTTCAGGGAATCAAATATGCGAAATACGTCCATGCCGGCCTCCGAGGCATGAATCACGAACTCCTTTACAAGGTTGTCGGGATAATTCGCATAACCCACGGCATTGGAACCGCGAAGAAGCATCTGAAAAAGAATGTTGGGGATTTTTTCACGAAGAGTTCTCAACCGCTCGTAGGGACACTCCCCGAGAAAACGCATGCAGGTGTCGAAAGTGGCTCCGCCCCACATTTCCAAACTGAATAGCCCCGAAGTTCTTCGAGCAATACAGTCGGCGACCTTGAGCATATCGTAAGTGCGCATTCGAGCGGCAAACAAGGACTGATGAGCATCACGAAGAGTGGTATCGGTAATCAGCAAGCTTTTCTGCGCACGGACCCACTCCGAAAACTTTCCGGGTCCCATTTCAAGAAGTAAATCCTTCGTGCCCTTGGGAATTTCAGATTTGTGATCGTACTCGGGTTCAATCAAGGGCAAGGGAGAGCCGGAACGCGCCCTGCCCTTTACTTGAGGATTCCCGTTCACCACGACATCTCCAAGATAGCTCAACAGTTTGGAAGCACGGTCTCGACGAGGTTTGAATCGGAAGAGAGCCGGCGTCACGTCGATCATCGAGGTAGTCGCCTTTCCCTTGACGAATTTCTCTTGAGTAATGACGTTTTCCAGAAAAGGAATATTGGTCTTAACCCCCCTAATGCGCATTTCCCGCAATGCCCGGTGCATTCTATCCAAAGCCAGAGGCAGGTTGGGACCCGAGGCTGTTATTTTCACGAGCAAGGAATCGTAAAAAGGCGTAATGATAGCCCCCGTCTCGCCCATGGCGCCATCGAGTCGCACTCCAAAACCAGCCGCCGAACGATAATTCAGAATTTTGCCGTAATCAGGAGCAAAGTCCTTTTCGGGATCCTCGGTGGTCACTCGGCATTGAACTGCGCAACCATTGCGAGGGATTTGATCCTGTCGAGGAATAGCCACCTCCTCCCCGTGCAAAGAGAGACCTTGAGCGATTAGAATTTGCGCTCGTACGATATCGATACCCGTGATTTGCTCCGTCACCGTATGCTCGACCTGAATACGGGGATTCATCTCGATGAAAAACCACTCGCCCGAGTCCATGTCCAAGAGGAACTCAACCGTACCCGCGTTGTCGTAGCCAATTCCCTTGGCAAGCCTTACAGCCGCGCCACATAGTTCAGAAACAGTTTCGTCGTCCAAACCAATGGAAGGAGCAACCTCCACCACTTTCTGGTAACGCCGCTGTACTGAGCAATCTCGCTCGTGCAGGTGGACGACGTTGCCGTGTTTGTCGCCAAGAATCTGCACTTCCAAATGCTTGGCCCGCCCAATGTAGCGCTCGAGAAAGACGGCGGGATTTCCAAATGCCTGATCCGCTTCGTTACGAGCCTCCTCGAGAGAGCTTATCAAATCCTTTTCTTCCCGTACCACTCTCATCCCTCGACCTCCTCCACCGAAAGCGGCTTTGATGATCAAGGGAAAACCGATCTTCTTCGCCCACTTCAAAGCCTCGGCAGGTTTGACTACCGGATCGGGCGTCGCCGGCAAGGTTGGCACGCCCGCCTGCTCCGCAGCCTGGCGGGCAGCTACCTTATCTCCCATCTGCTCCAATAGTTCGGGGCTTGGCCCGACGAAGGTCAGCCCCGCCTCGGAACAAGCGCGAGCGAAAGGAGCATTTTCGGAAAGAAAACCATAACCGGGGTGAATGAGGTCCACTCCCTTTTCCTTCGCAATGGAGACAACCCCCTCAATATCGAGATAGGCTGCCACGGGCCCCTTCCCCTTCCCCACGAGGTAAGCCTCGTCGGCTTTGAACCTGTGAACGCCGAAACGATCCTCCTCGGCATAGACCGCAACTGTACGTAAGTTCAGTTCGGTGGCGCTGCGAAAAACACGTACAGCTATTTCACTACGATTAGCGGCTAAAATTTTCTTCATGGAAAGACAGAATATATGGCTCTTGGGTAAAACAAAAAAGGGGGACTATCGATGGCCTTTCAGCCTCTAGAACTCAACGTCAAAATGAAAACCGAGCAACATCCGAAGCAAGAATCATGCGAAAGTTCTCGAACCAAGGATCCACCGAGGCAAAGAGCCCGAAGTGATAAATCAGCGCCGCAGTTGAAAGAAAAGGCCCAAAGGGCACTTCGACGCCCCATGCAATCTTAGCCTCCTCCTCGTCCGATTTATCCTCTCCGGACTTGGCCTTCCCCTGAAGCAAGGCAACGGGCAATAGCATAATCGTACCGATTAAGGCACCTCCGAAGATTGTAAACAAGGCGCCTTGCCAACCGCAGAATGCCCCGATACATCCGAGCAACTTGACGTCGCCTTCCCCCAAGGCCTCCTTCCCCATAGCTTTTTCGGCAAGAACGCCAATCCAATAAAGAGAAGCCGATCCCACCAGCATCCCAAGCAGAGAATCCAAACCGGATTGAAAATGCTCTAACTTGCCTCCGACTTCGACACCTAATCGCATCGCGGGAAAGGAAGTGGCTAAGGCCAAGCCAATCAAGGCTCCGCCAATACTGAAACGATCGGGAATGATAAAACTTTCAAGATCGGTCAAGGCTGCTCCGATTAGCAAACAGGCAAACACCGAGGCAATGAGAGCTTTCTCCGGATAAGCTTCGCCGCCGAAAGTAAGAACCGCCCATGCAAAAGAAGCCCCGGTCAATGCTTCCACAATCCAATAACGCGAGGAAATTCTCGTGCCGCAGCAAGCTGCCTTACCTCGCAATAAAAGCCATGAAAAAATGGGGATATTGAGCCACCAAGCAATCGGCTCGCCACAAGAGGTGCATCTCGATCCGGGTCTCCACATTGATTCCTCACGAGGTATGCGGTAGGCGCAAACATTCAGGAAACTGCCAAAGATGCTTCCTAGGACAAAAGCCCAAACACCGGCAAAGGTCGGATGTTCTTGGACAAAGGCCGATAAGAGGAAATTCATTTAAGAGAGTTCTTTTCGAGCGGCCGTAAACATTGCATCTACCGGAACATCTCCTCCAGTCCAAATACCGAGGGAGCGAGCCGCTTGGTGAACTAGCATGGACAAACCGTTGGTCGCTCGCAAGCCGAGATCTCGCGCCTGCCTGAGCAAGGCAGTCTCGGATGGGTTGTACACCATATCGTAGACCTTCGCGCCCTTCGGCAATGTCAAGAGATCCAGAGGGGCAGGGTCTTCGGGTCTCAGTCCGAGAGAGGTCGCATTGATGACCACGAGGTCACTTTGATCGGCAAAGACCGAAGATGATTCGTTAAAAGCGAACCCACTCACTTCAACGTCATCGCCCAATGCAGGCAAAACGTCTAGCAATTCGCGGAGACGGTCAGGCGATCGATTACCAATCCAAAGTTTGCGACAACCCCGAAGGAGACATTGAGCCGCAGCCGCTCGAGCAGCTCCGCCGGCACCAAGAAGAATCACCTTGGCCCCCTCTAGGTCGACCTCCAATTCATCCCTCAGGGCTTGCTCCAAACCATAACCGTCCGTGTTGAAACCTCGCCATCCGTCATCACTTGCCAGCAGGGTATTGACGGCACCAATGGCTCTCGCTTCCGCACTCAGTTCCACCACTAAGTCGAGAGCTTGAACCTTGTGAGGAATCGTTAGGTTGAGTCCGCGAAATCCTGCCTTTAGCAAGATCGGCAAAACATCAGACAAACGCTCGGCTTCAACCTCTATCGGCCGATAACGCCATTTCGCAAAACGGGAGTCAGACTTTGCCATTTCGAGCAAAGCGGCGTTGTGGATTGCGGGACTTATGGAATGCCCAATCGGAAAACCAAGAACGGCGAGGGACACATCCTCCGGGGATATGCCGGTCAAATCCTCAGGTCTTAAAATGTCCTCAGGCATTCGCCTCACGGCGCAGGGCACTATCGAATTCAGAGACGAATCGAAGAAAGAGCCCTGCAAAATCCACATTTCCCGCTTGGCGATAATGCATGGCCAAATTGCGACAACCACGACTTAGCGTTTCAGCAACCGTCACGGGTAGCAAATAGGCACCCGATTGATCTGAAGGGGAGTCACCTAGGAAAGCTTCCAATTCATGTGCCTCTCGGAAACGACCTCCGGCCCATACGTCGATGTAAAAGGGAGGTTCTTCCGTAAAGCAGCCGACCATAAAGCGCCCCGGAAGCCCGATCGGCTCTAGTTCAAAGCCAATGCGTCGGGCTACCAGCAAATAAATGACGGAAAGCGTTATCGGCAAACCTCGACGACGTTCCACAACCTTGTGAAGAAAGCTGTTTTCGGGGTCACTGAAATCCTTTGTCGCCCCCCTGAAACCATATTCATGAAAAAACACTCGATTCATAATCCGGCATTGCTCTCTTGCCGAAGTCGGCGGCGTCATCAATTCTCGACAACGCTCAGCCATTTCGTCCAAGAACAAATGGCAGGCGGCTATGTCACAGGTCGGAGAAACCGTACGATCGAGCAAGAACCAGCCCGTTTCCAGCTCATATTTCAGAGAACGAATAAACTCCAAAAAAGCCTGTACCCCATCCGCCCAACCCAATTCATAAAGAAGTTCTCTAGCCCGAACGGCCATACTCGCATCCAATCCCTGTGAGATCTCCCTCAAAAAAGCCTCGCCGGAACCCGAGAGACGCTTCAACTCCTCAACCAAAGCCTTCTGCACGAAAGGCGAATCATCATCCAGAAGACCAAGCAGAGCTTTCGCTCTTTCAGGAGATAAAGAAATTTCAGTCACAAATACAGTGTCGCGC
>CAZXKR010000052.1:0-7817 GCA_964641305.1 uncultured Puniceicoccaceae bacterium
CCTTCACCCGGTTGGACGAGTAGAGGTGTGAAACGGCTTCCACGAGGTCGTTCGGCACTAAAATCTCTCCTGCGGTCGCATTCCCGTCGGGGCGTATGTCCAACCAGTCGTTGTTGACTCCCTTGCCCACCAGAATCCCCTCGGTGACTCCATTCTCGGCTTTTAGTCCGGAGGGAAAAACTAGGAGGCTAAAAAGGGCTAGTAGTAAAATAAAAGTATTTTTTTCCATGGTCGGGCAACCTTTTTGCAAAAGCACGTAATGTCTATTAATTGATCTTCTACGCGCGAGAAAGATAAAGCAAGGAATTTTATATTTTGTTCTTTCGTTAAGTTTTGTGGTCATCGCCAGTTTACGGTCAATCGAGCGACAATAGGTTGACGAGCCGCACACGTTCGTCCCAAATCCATTCAACTTGAACTTTGCTCCCAAGTTTTGCCTCCCTGATAAGCTTTTGGGCGACTATGTCGAGTCCGCCGCCTTGGGTCGGATGCCTCCCTGTCCAGCGGGGTACATAGCGGCGAATAGTACCTTCGGTTGACTGGATCTCGATCCATGTGTCACCTTGTTTGGTCACGACTGTGCCATTAACCGTCCCTTCATCCTCCTTTGGGCGCAGGTTTTGAATGGAAGTGGCAGTGGGGTATGTTGTCTCGACCGTTTTCGTCCATTTGATCCGCAATCGGTTGGAGGTGAGAAGGCTCGAGAACGAATCGGCCAATTCATCGGGGACAAGTATTTCTCCAATGCCCTTTCCCTCGTCGGGGCGAATGTCGACCCATGAACCTAACTTGTTGCTCTTGCCCTTATCAACTAGGATTCCCTTGGTGTTGCCCGCAATACTTTTTAAATCAGTCTTTCCCTCGGGATGTTTACTAGATATAACGATTGGATTCGTGGTATCACCGTTACTTGAATTTTCTTCAGAGGGTTCTTTCTGAAAAAAGAAAAATGCGGCAATGCTTGCCGCTATCGCTGTGGAAAAGGCGACTATATGGCGAAGGGAAACGACTGGGTTATTATGTCCATCCGTTCTCACGACTGCTTGATCTTCTCTATTCTTTGCCAATACACGCAAGTCGCTCCACAGGATGGACTGTTCAACGTATTCGTTGAGGGCTTCCAGATCATTCTGAAGGTATTCACCCAATTTCTTCAAGCCGGCATCGTCTAAATTATTCTCGAAACGAGCCTCGATTAAGTCGCGAATTTGTCGCTGACGAAAAGATTTCTTCGCTGAATCATTCATTCTGGGCCTCCCTCTTCTCCGGCGATCTTTCGTCGGACACATCTCGCAAGGCTCTGGCGTATGCGAGCCAAGGCATTATAGACGGACTTTACGTTGCCACTCGCTTGTGCTGCCAATTCACCGACCGTTACCCCAGTCTCATAGCGCGACAAGATCAACTCGCGGTCCTTTTCTCCAAGCTCTTCTAGGCACTTTGACAGGAAGTGTTGCCTAGTCGAGCTCTCCGTATCGATTTGGTTGTGGGCCATCGCCAATTTTTCCAAAACGTTGGCTTCGAAGGTCATGGTCTTGTTGGATGCCTTGCGGATTTGGTTTCGAAAGAGAAAAAAGGCCGTGGTCCTAGCCCACGCGCCAAAATTGCTGCCTGACTCGAATTCATCGAATTTACGCCACAGGAGAGTGACGCATTCTTGGACCAGATCTTCGCTGTCCGGAAGATTTCCCGTAAGGCTGAGCAAAAACGCAAGCAGGCCGCTTTGGTTTTCCCGTACAAGGCGCTCGAATTCTTGTCGTTTGACAAATTCTTGCCGCTCGGCCTTTGCATCCATTTTATCATTCTGCATGTGTTACCTATCATTTTGCTACTTATTAAATGTATCAAGGGTTCGTTTTTACTTCCGATGAGGTCAAAAAAAACTCAGCATCTGCTTTTTCCGACCTGTGAATAAAACTTCTTTAGGCGATCCGAGCACCTCCATTGTAATCAAGGGGGCTCGCGAGAACAATCTTCGTAACGCTACGGTCACCTTGCCGCGCGGAAAATTAATTGGTGTTACCGGGGTCAGTGGTTCGGGGAAATCCTCTCTCGTTTTCGACGTGCTTGCTGCCGAGGGTCATCGAAAATACGTCGAGAGCTTGTCTCCGAAGGCCCGGCAAGCCCTGGAAAAGGTCCGTCGGCCCGACGTCGATTACGTCGAGGGGCTCAGTCCCGTTATCTCCATCGAGCAAGTTTCGGCGGGTGGGGCGGGCCCTCGTAGCACGGTGGCCACTGCCACCGAGGTGGCTGACTACGCTCGTCTGTTATGGTCTACCGTCGGGCTTCCTCATTGTCCACAGGATGGCGGTCTCGTCACTCGCCGCTCTCTTGACGATTGCGTCAACCGTATCCTGGAGGAGCCTTCCGGTAGTCGTGTCATGCTTCTTGCCCCTTTGATGTCCGCCAAGGCATCCGTCCTCCGCGAGGAGTTGCCAAACCTTGAGCGTCGAGGATTTCAACGTGTTCGGATCGATGGCGAGGTCAAACGGCTCGATGATCGCGACCTGATTCCTTCCGGTACCCGTGGACGAGAACTTTTGGTCGACGTGGTAGTCGATCGACTCGTTCTCGACGCCTCTTCCCAAAGTCGTCTTGCGGATTCCTTGGAACTTGCTTTCCGTGAAGGTGGGGAGCGGGCGCTTGTTCTTGTTTCCGAGGACAAAGGGGGCGCTTTTCAGGAATTTGCCGTTTCTCAGGCCTATTCCTGTCAAGTTTGCGGCGAAACCTATCCTGCCCCTACTCCGAGACTCTTTTCTTGGAACAATCCCGATGGAGCTTGCTCAACTTGCGGAGGACTTGGCGAAGTGCTTCGCTTTCGCGAAGATCTCGTCATTCCCGATCCCTCCATTGCCGTGGGCAAGGGTGCGATCAAGCCGTGGCGACTCGGTTCCAGACGTATGATTATCCAGCGCAACGCCATTCTTCGCCAGTTAGCCGAACAGATTCCTTTTGATCTCAAGATGAGCTGGGGCGATCTGCCTCAAGAAATACAGAAAATTGTGCTCAATGGAGATAAAAAGCGCAAATACAACTTCAAGCTGAAGCGTGGTCGATCCAAGCCTGAAGAGGTTTGGTTCGAAGGAGCTTTCGCCGACTTGGAGCACACTATGTTGACCACTTCAAGCGATGGGCTGCGTTCCCGTTTGCTGGCTTATCAGGTTGGGTCCGTTTGTCTGGAGTGCGAGGGGCGTCGGCTTTCCGCGTATTCTCGAAACGTTCTCCTCGGTGGCCGAACTTTTTCTTCCCTTCTCGAACTTTCGGCGAGTGATGCTTGGTCCTTCGTCAAGGAGGATGTTCTCGGTTCCGAAGAGTACGCTCTGGTGGCGGATGCCGTGGCTGGTTTGGAGCAGCGCTTGCGTTTTCTCTGTGAGGTGGGTTTGGGTTACCTCGCCTTGAATCGTCCGTATGGCACGTTGAGCGGTGGCGAGGCTCAGCGGGCGCGGTTGGCTACGCAACTGGGCATGGGCTTGGTTGGCGTTACCTACGCGCTAGACGAGCCTAGCGTCGGCTTGCATCCTGCGGATCATCGTCGCCTGCTCAATGTTTTGCTGGGTTTGCGTGACCGAGGGAACACCGTGGTGGTGGTGGAGCATGATGCCGACACTTTGTTGGAGGCGGATCACCTGCTCGAGGTCGGTCCCGGGGCCGGGGCCGGGGGCGGTCATGTTGTATTTGCCGGTTCGGTATCGGAATGCCTTGCTTCGAATGAAAGTTGCACCGGGTCGTACTTGAATGGTGTCGACCGTGTGGAAAAGGATGCCAAGGCAAAGGAACCCGGCAGGGGGCAATTGATTGTTCGAGGAGCGACCGCCAACAATCTTCGTGAGGTCGATGCCCCTTTCCCTGTTGGTTTGCTAACTGTCGTCTGTGGGGTGTCGGGGTCGGGGAAGAGCACGTTGGTCAACGAGGTGCTGGCGAAGGCAGCCGCTTTTCGACTCCATCGGGCCAAGCAAATCCCCGGAGCGCACACCGGATTGGAAGGCTTGGAGCAATTTCAGAAAGCGGTGCGTGTGGACCAGTCTCCGATCGGCCGCAGTCCTCGCTCCAATCCCGCGACTTACGTAAAGCTTTTCGACGGTCTGCGAAAACTGTTTGCGAAATGTCCGCTCAGCCGAATTCGCGGATACGGGCCCGGGCGCTTCAGCTTCAATGTGGCAGGCGGTCGTTGCGAGCGTTGCAAGGGCGATGGTTCGGTCAAGCTGGACATGCAGTTTTTAGCCGATGTGTTCGTGGAGTGCGAAAGCTGTCATGGCAAGCGTTACAACCGCGAAACCTTGGAGGTCCGCTTCAGGGGTTACAACGTCGCCGAGGTTTTGGATATGACGGTTTCGGAGGCAAAGGAGCTTTTTGCGAAACAGCCGGCGATCGCCTCGAAACTGGAGACGCTCGATGCTGTCGGCTTAGGTTATTTGTGTCTGGGTCAACCCGCCAACACGCTTTCCGGTGGTGAGGCTCAGAGGTTGAAATTGTCCTTGGAATTGAGCCGGCGACAAGAAGGTGGTGTTCTTTATCTTCTCGACGAACCCACCACGGGTCTTCATTGGGTCGACGTACAGAGACTTATGGATTTGCTTTTCAAGCTTCGGGATGCGGGGAACACAATCGTCGTTGTCGAGCATCACTTGGATGTCATCCGCTTAGCCGACCATCTTTTGGAAATGGGACCGGGCGGGGGAGGCGATGGCGGCAATTTAATCTTCGCGGGAACACCCTCTATGTTAGTTGAGTCAGGCACCTCGACGGGGACTTGCCTGAAGGAATACATGGAAAGGATTGACTCTCGAACCTAGAGGTAGAATTCTTGCAGACATGACGAATTTGGACTGCCATGCAAAACTCCATGGATGAGTTAGCGGCAAAACGCCACCAGTTTTGGCATGCTTGGCGACGTCGAGGATTTGTTGTCGCGGCCTTTCTTCTGGTGCTCGTTCCCCTGTACGGTACCTTTCGTCCGCTCTTCGAGTTTTTGATTTTTGCGGCGTCGTTGGCAGCCTTGACCTATCCCGTGCTTTTCAAGCCCATTGAAAACTTAGGGAAGCGGTTGGCTCCTTCCTTTTTACCGGAAAGGCGATCGGAGATTTGCGCCGTTATAGCCACCGGGTTGCTACTGGTCCTGCTTTTGTTGCCCTTTGTCGTGGTCGTTTATGGTGGTTCCGATTCGAACGAGAATATCGGCGAGGCCGTCCTGGCCCTACTTGTCGGTGATGCTGCAGGTCGCGATGCCCTGTTGCGTGGCGTGGCCGAAACGATCCGGGAAGTGCAGGCAATATACCCCCGCATCCCGGTGGATGAAGAGCGCGCCGTTGCTTTTGCTTCGGAGTTTCTTGGCGACGCCAGAGAGTTTTCAGGTTCTATTCTCGATTATATTTTTAAGGGTACTCGAGGATTCGTTGCGGAATTGGCCTTGGCCTTGATCGCCTTGTCCTTTCTTTATGCCCATGGCCCATCTTTCATTCGCAAGGCAATGGTTACGGGAGGCTTCGAGGCGGCGGAAACTACGGCGTGGATGCGAATCCATCGCAGAATCACCCTGCGCTTGCTCAGCGATACCGTTCTCACGGCATTGGGGCGCGGATTTTGTCTTGGTTTGGTCGGTTGGTTGGTTGGTGGCTTTTTCTTTCTGCCTGTTTTCCTGCTTGGGGCTTTTGCGGGTTTGGTTCCTGTCGCAGGAAGCGCCATGGTCTGGTTGCCTTTGGCTTCCCTCACTTGGAGCAGGGGAGACCATTCGGAAGCGATTTTGTTGGCCGTACTAAGCGTGGTTCTTAACTTCGGAGTCAGCCAAGCTAGGCGTCGCATGGGCCAAAAGTTGCATGATCAGGGCGCCTGGATGAGCTTTTTGCTTTTCCTGGGGATAATCGGCGGTATTCTCGGTTACGGCGCCCAAGGCTTTATCATCGGTCCCATGGCCGTGGTCTTGGCTCACGGGTTGGTTCGCTTCCTCACCAGCGACAATCCCGACGAGCAGGATGATGGGGCAGGGGAGGAGGACCTTCAGTCCGCGTCGTAGATCTGGACCCGCTCCCAGAGGTGGTTGCAATCCGCGATGAACTTATGGTGAATCGGGTCGTCCTGATACAAGTCGTGAGCCGGGATGTCCTTTAGGATGACCGTCAGGCCGCAATCGTAAGTATCGTCGACAACAGGTCTTTTATTCGTTTCGGCGGGGGTTCCGACGAGGACCTGTTCCGCGGATTCGATGGTGGCCAGACTTTCCACCCCGTCTTGAAATTGCTGTCTATCTTCCTCGGATAGACCTGATTTCAGCCAAAAATATACTGTGTGTACGAGCATGATGTGTTTTCTACTGTTGTTAGAACGTTAGGGGCATATTTAGGTAACGAGAATCCCGCTGACGCCAAGCCCAAAGCGATTTCCGGGTTCTTGAGGGGAAACCGCATTACCTGCTTTTCTTCAAAAGGAAGTTAGGCTCTGTGCATTATCTTGAAACTTTCTCTTGCAAAACCTTCCAAAAGCGATTGGCTGTTCTTTCTTTTTCGATTCTACATTAGTACAACCTCCGCGCGTATGAACATTCCCTTTCCCCTTCCATCCGGCGAATCCCGTCACGCCAACTTCTTCTCAGCCATGGGAACTGCCATAGCAGCCTTGCTGATCCTTGTTGCTCTGCCCGCATCGAGTTATGCTCAAGCCGCCGGCCAGACCATAACGCAAGTCGCTTTCAAGATGCCGACCGAGTTGGAGTCAGTCCTGAAAGGTCTCCATGGCGGAGCCCAAGGTTTAGTCGGCTCACCCGCTGCCTCACCCAAGGCTTCCGCTTTTGCCGATAAGGTTTCCGCTCATCTACGGAAAAACGGCTATCCGTTTGCCACTGCCCGAGCTACCTCCGATCCTGCCAACCCCGGCCGTCTCACCGTTGCCGTAACGCCCGGTAAGATTGGTGTGGGGAACGTCGATGGCAACGCTTGGCTGTCTAGCGAAGGCATTTTGAAATCAATTCTTTGGACCGAGGGTGAGGTCTTTAATTACGGTAAATTCCAATCCGCGGCCGCCGCCCTCAATCGCAATCGTTTCGTCAACGTCGACACAAAGTTGCGGCCGCGTCGCGGTGACAACGGCGAAATCATTGTGGATGCCGATTTCAAGGTGGATGATTCCGCCCCGGTCGCCTTCACCGCCAACGTTTCCAATGATGGAGCCCGTCAATCTTCCGGTTGGCGGTCGGGAGTTGGCCTGGAATGGTGGGAACCCTTTGCCCAAGGCGACAGAATTGCCCTCTCATGGCTCACCGACCCCGAGGACCCCTCGCAAATGAGCGCTTACTCCATGCAGTACGTCGGGGAAAGCAGTGAAAACTTCGATTGGCTCGCCTTTGCCGGATATTCCACCTCCGAGTACGACAACGTTGTTTCGTCCGCCGACTTGGACGTCGCGGGGGACGGCTTGCACTTGGGGTTTGCGGCCACGAGAATGCTCCGCCAGTCCATGGGGGATTCCCTTGCCGTCTCCTTCGGTTTGACCTACCTGAACGTCAGCAACTCCATGACCTTTTACGGTTCCTCTTACTCCGATGAGTCTCTTGCCCTTTTTCTTCCTCGCTTGGGACTGCAGGGAACCTTGAGTTCAGCATCCGGTCTTCCCGGAAAGACATTTTGGACAGCCGGTATTTTATCTGATGCAGGTATGTCCGACGACAGCGATCTCGCCACCCAGCGTCCCGGGGTTTCCTCCGGTTTTCTTGCGGGCCAGTTCGGTTTGACCAGTCTTCAGCCCGTCGACTGGTTCGGCGCGGGCACCGGTTTCTACCTGAACCTTGCCGCTCAAGTGGCTAATGATCCCTTGCCGGTTTCTCTCCA
>CAZXKR010000053.1:0-285 GCA_964641305.1 uncultured Puniceicoccaceae bacterium
TGTCTTGTTCCTGTTCGACCCATAAGCGGAGATCGCTTGGTAGGCGTGATCATCAGCGAAGATGAAGAGGACGTTGGGTCTTTGCTGCTTGACGCCCTTAAGGCCTGGTTGGCCCAATGCCGTCAAAACTGTGAGGAGAAAGTATGATAGAAGTTTCATTGAGATTGAGGGTGTAGTTACTCAGGATGAACGCAATCCGCAAAATTGAAAGTTGGGCATTGAATAATCTCCATGCTTGGCAAGAATGCCCCTATCGCAATGATTGATTTTTCCGACAAGAGTTAT
>CAZXKR010000053.1:295-7793 GCA_964641305.1 uncultured Puniceicoccaceae bacterium
ATTTAGTCTTAGGCTGTGACTACTCGTGGTGAACGCAATCCGCAAATTGTAAGTTGGGCATTGAATAATCGCCAATCATGATAAGAATGCGACTTCTTCAATGATTGATTTTTCCGACAAGAGTTATCGCTTTTTCGAGCCTAAGCCCAATCGGCTTGCGGAAGCTTTTCTTCGCTGGGTGAACCGCAAGTTTTTTTTGGGAGGGTCGGTGAATCTTATCAAAGAGGTCGTTGTCATAAATCCGGAGGTGGTAGGGGAAGCAAGAAAACATGCGGGCAAACGTCTACTTTTTCTTCCCAACCATCCGACCCACAGTGATCCATCAATCATGATCGAGGTTTTCAGGCGGCTTGATTTGCCCGTTTCTTTTATGGCTGCTTATGACATTTTCCTTCAGAGCAAACTTAACGCCTGGTGTATGCAGAGAACGGGATGCTTCTCGGTGGACCGAGAGGGCAGTGATCGCAAATCCATGAAGGAGGCGCTTCGTATATTGAAGAACGGTGAGCGTGGGTTGATCATTTTTCCTGAGGGCAACGTCTACCTAACCAACGACAAGGTGACTCCCTTCCTCGACGGTCCCGCCTTTATCGGCATGAAGGCGCAGAAGGAATTGGGGGTCGATCACCCCGTTTTTGCCATTCCCGTAAGTCTTAAGGTTACTCACTTTTCCAATGCTGCGGGTGAGGTTGTGGATTTATTCCGAAGATTGGCTTCCGAGGTGAATGAAAAATACGTCGAGTCGGCTGATCACGTGACTGAGCTCAAGCGTCTCGGTTGGTTTGCACTGAAAAAAGTGATGAGCGGTTTGGCCAAGCCTTTGGACGGTGATGTCGGAGACGACTTGGCCAGTGAGCTTAGAAACATTGCTGCAAAGTTGATGGCAAAGCTTGAATCCGAGCTCGAGTTGTTCGCGAAGGAGGAGGAAGATTTGGTTGATCGCATCCGAAAGATTCGTCGCAGGATTCACGCCCTTCGGATTGCGGACAAGCCGACCTTGGCTGATTTCAAGGCTCGAACATTGGCTGCCGAGGCTATGCTGGCCTTTCGCCTGCTTAGCTACCCAGGTACCTACCTTGAGGAAAACCCAACCCTCGACCGTATGGGTGAAACGATACAGAAAGTACTTGAGGATCTCCGCTCTGCCATTCTTCCACCTTACGCAGGTCGTAGGGCTCTGGTCCGTTTTGGCGAACCCATTGATCTTGCTGCTGAATCTGCTAAAGGCAAAGGCCGCGTCCAAGTCGCTGAACTCTCCAGAAAGTTCGAAATAGCCGTTCAAGACGGTCTCGATCTCATCAACGCCGATAACGATTGCATCGGTGGCGAATCTTTCCAATCACTTTTGGCATGAACAACTCAGGCAAGCGTTTTCGAGATGCGGTTTGGTTGTTGATTGCCCAAACGATCGGAGCTTTCAACGACAATGCAGTGAAATCGATGCTGCTCCTGATGGCAGGAGCATTGTTCGGTGAAGTCGCAAAGGACCGGGTGAATCAACAATTGGGTTTGTTGCTTATTGTCCCGTTCGTGCTTTTTGGCCCTTTGGCCGGATGGTTGTCGGATCGTTATTCGAAGAGGTCGGTGGTCAGTCTGGCGCTTCTTGCTCAAGTGATGGGGTTGCTCGTGATCGGCGTTGGCATAGGTCTGGAGTCGTTGAACTTGGCAGTACTTGGTTTCTTTTTGCTGGCCACTCAATCCGCAATGTTGTCTCCGGGAAAAAAAGGCATTCTCAAGGAATTGGTAGGCTCGGAGAAACTCGGTATGGCTGTGGGTTGGATGGAAATGCTCACGATGGTGGGAATCCTAGGCGGGATTTACGTCGGAGCTTTGGCCTTCGGTTCTCTTAACGAGAAAGGGACTCCTTGGGATGCCGGGCAATTGGTGGTCTTTGCGGTGGCGGGATTGGCTTTCTTCTCTTGGCTAATCTTCAGACCGACGCCTCGCACCGAGCCTAAAAGCGCCAAACCATTCGAAATCCCTATCCTATGGAGCCATTTCGGAGCGTTGCGTGAACTTCGGTCTTCGCGCCCTTTGCTTCTTGCAGCCCTTGGAGACGCTTGGTTCTGGGCTTTTGGAGGTTTCTTCTTTTTTGTCTTGGTTAAGTGGGCTGCCATTGTCGGGGATCCCGAACGTTTTGGCTTTTGGTTCGGGTTATTGGGAGTTGGCATTATGCTTGGTAGCATGATTTCCGCCTATGTGGGCAGGGGCAGAGTAGAGCTCGGGATCGTTCCCCTTGGAGCATTGGGGATTCCGGTGGCATTGGTTTGCCTGACCCTTTCGGATCCGATGAGCACTAGCTTTAACGTGTGTTGCGTTTTACTCGGTGTCGGCGGGGCATTCTTTTTCGTTCCCCTCAATGCCTTTCTTCAGGATCGGGCGGGCGAAGAGAGGCGTGGTCGTGTCGTGGCCGCATCAAATCTCCTCACGAATTTGCTGAGTATTGCATTTATCGGAGTTCATGCCTTTTTGTCGAATTACCTAAACTTGAATCCGATCGAGGAGCTTTGGGTTATGACTGTTCCCGCAGTCTTGATTGCCGGTTTCGTGTGGTATTTGTTGCCCGAGGAAATTTTTAGAATAGCGACAAGAGCTCTAACCCGAATTTTTTACCGATTGAGCGTCAAGGGGGTGGAGAACCTTCCGAAAAAAGGGGGAGCGTTGATTCTTTGCAATCACGTGTCTTACGCCGATCCGGTGATGATTGGAGTGAGTCTGCCGCGTTATCTTCAGTTCATCGCCTTCTCCGGTCTTGCTGAAAGCTGGTTGGTTCGTTTTGTGTTTCGTCTTACTTCCGCCATTCCCGTTTCTCCGAACCGTGCCAAGGAAGCCATCGTCAAATCTTCGGAGAAATTACGTTCCGGCGATGCAATTTGTATTTTTCCCGAGGGAGGGATTTCTCGGGTCGGGCCGTTGCTCGGTTTTAAGAAGGGTTTTGAGTTGATCGCTCGCAAGGGGCAAGCACCCGTTGTACCTGCGTATTTAGACGGTGTGTGGGGATCCATCTTTAGCTTTTCCGATGGGAAGTTCCTACGGAAATGGCCTCGACGGATTCCTTATCCCGTTCGTTTTCACGTTGGCGAACCAATTCCCGCGAAGGAAGCCACTGTCGATCGTGTCCGCCGTTCGATGTTTCGCTTGGCCAGAGAAGCGTTCTCAGAAAGGAAGGACTTGGAGCGACCTTTGAGTTTGGTGATAAAGGCTTCTTTATTGCGAGACCGCTCAGCCCCATTCTTGGTGGAGGGCGGTGGGAAAATTTGGACCCGAGAAGAGTTTTACGCGAAAGCCAAGAATCTGACCGGTTCCGAAGTGAAGGTCGAAGAAATGGAAGGTGTCGATTCTATTTCCGATACTTGCCTCCACTTGGCTGGTTGCTCTCTCCGTGATGAGGAAATTCAGACTGCAGGAATCTCTTGGCCGACTCCCGAATTGATCGCTAGCGTCATGCGTATCATGGAGACCAATCTCTGGCATGAGCCTGCTTTTCGAATTCAAATGGAAGGGTCATTCGATTCGGCTTGGGATCAAACTTGGTGCTTGTGGGCCCCCCTGCTGGGAGATTTGTCCGTCAAGGATGAAGGAGATGGAACGCTCACCCTCGGTAATGCCGGAGACTTGAACTCATTTGCCGCCAAAACTTTCACTGGTCTTGCGATATCCGGTTTAGGTGTGGTGGCGATGAATCTTCCCGACCCTCCCGAGGATATTAATCCTGATGATCAAAAAGGAGCTGCCGAGGGATCGGTCGGTCGAATTCTGCCCGGAGTGGAGGCTCGGGTGGTGTCCGATGGTTCGGGCGAGGAATTGCCGGTGGGTGAGGAAGGCGATCTTCAAGTAGCCTGTGTCTCGGGAGAATGGACATCAGCCAATCTTAGGGCTCGTTTCGATATGGAAGGATTTCTCTGGTTGATGGGAACTTGACCTAGCTCTCCGTTTTGACCTTTCCCTCTTTCCACTGGGCAGTCTTTTTGTTAGTAATGGCAAGCTTTGGAAAAGCAAGGAATTCTCAGCTTTCCAAACTTCAGTTATGACAAAATCCTATTTCCCGGAAGAATCCACTACATTTGCCCGCAATATCGAACTTTTGCGGGGACATCGTGTTGCTGTTCTGGGACACCGCAGACCCGATGGTGATTGCATTGGTTCTCAAGTCGCCCTGACAAGGGTATTAAACGCTACAGGTATTGAAGCATTAGCCGTGAACATCGATCCTGTTCCGAGAACCCTGAAGGCTTTTGTCGGAGATACGCCGTTCTTCCTAGCTGCCGATTTGCCTGCGGGCGAATTTCTCGCCGTCTCGGTAGATTGCGCTGACCATGCTAGGGTAGGGGGCTCCGTTCGTGATCGATTTCCCAATGTCCGTCTGAATATCGACCACCATGTTTCCAATACTCTCTATGGAGAGACGAATCTCATTTTGCCCAATGCCTGTGCAACGGGAGAAATTCTTGCGGGCCTTTTCTTCGATAACGAATTGGCAGTGGATTCCGTGGCGGCTGAAGCGCTTTACCTAGGTATCGCCACGGATACCGGACAGTTTTGTTACTCCGGAACCACTGCCAGTGTATTCGACATATGCAAGAGGTTGTGCGAACTTGGGGCCAGTCCATCTCGGACTGCCCATGAGCTTTACGAAAAAGAGAAACCGGGGCGTATTCAGCTGCTGCAGCGTTTTTTGGCAAGCTTTCGAATGGAGCATGGGAATCGCGTTTGCATTGGATCGATTACCGATGACTTTTATGAGGAAACCGGTACCACGCCCGAAGACGCAGAAAATTTTGTCGATTATTCCCGTTCCCTCGATGGCGTCGAAATCGGAAGCCTTCTCGAGGAACGTAACGGTCAGTTGAAAGGAAGTCTAAGGGCGAAGGAGCATCGTTACCGTGTAGACCTCTTGGCCAAGCAGTTTTCTGGCGGTGGTCATGCTTGCGCGGCAGGGTTCAACGTGGAACGGAAACTGGAGGATTTTTATCCTGAATTTGTAACTGCCATTGGTGAACACCTGAGGCAGGTCGATACCGGAGGGCTTTCCTGATGAATCAAAGAAGTGGCGATTTCGAGGGCATATTACTTGTCGATAAACCTCAGGGGATAACCTCGCATGACGTGGTGAACCGTCTCAGGCGGAAGATTAATATGAAACGTATCGGCCACGCCGGCACGCTTGACCCTATGGCTACCGGGTTGTTGATCATGCTTGTCGGCAAGGCGACCAAGACCTCGCAATACCTCATCAGCCTAGACAAGACTTATGAGGGAACAATCAAGTTCGGGGTTGAGACCGACAGTCAGGATGCCGACGGTCAAGTTGTGGCGGAAACTCCCCTGCCTGAAGGTCTCAATAGCGAAAGTGTCCTTAAGGAGATGGAGACGTTTCTTGGTGACCAATACCAGCTCCCACCCATGTTCTCTGCTAAGAAAATCGATGGTGTGCCTCTTTACAAGATGGCTCGAAAAGGCAAGACAGTGGAACGCGAACCACGTTTTATTCGAATTAATAAATTTGAACTTCTTCGATTTGAGTCGCCCGAGGTTGATTTCAGAATGTCGAGCAGCAAAGGGACCTATGTGCGCACGGTCGCTCATGACCTAGGGCAAAAACTTGGGTGCGGCGCTCATCTGACGTCTCTTCGACGCACACTCATCGACCAGTTCGATCTCAAGGAGGGCAAAACCCTTGAGGCCATTGAAGAAACCCCTCTCTCTGAATTTGGAGATATGCTTATTCCTGTCCATAAGGCGATTCCTTCTCACGTCCTGTGAACCCTCCCTCAGTTGTCGGTTCCCTTGCCGAGCTTGGAGGACGGGAAACGAAACCGATTTGTTTAGCCATCGGTATGTTCGATGGGGTTCATCGGGGACATCGAGCGGTGCTTGAACTCGCCGTGAATGAAGCGCGCTCAGTGAATGGCCTTGCAGCAGTTCTCACTTTCCCCGAGCACCCCGCCAAGTTTCTAAGACCCGGGAAAGAGCCTCCCCTGCTTATGGATGCCGAGACGAAGACCAAATCTTTGCTTGATGCAGGAGCTTCTTCCGTAGTTCTCAGGACCTTTGACGAATCCTTTGCCGATGTTCCTTACGAAGACTTTATCGCTTACTTGAAGGACAATGTGACTTCCCTTCACTGTGTTTGCGTGGGAGAGAATTTCAATTTTGGTAAGGATCGAATGGGCGAAGCCGATTATTTGCGAAAGAATGGCGAACATTATGGGTTGAAGGTTTACGTCGCCGATGGAATTCTTGATGGCGAAGAACCCATTAGCAGCTCTCGTATCCGTAAAGCCCTGGCTGCTGGCGAGATCGAGGAGGTCAACCACATGCTTGGCTATTCATATCGTATCTGCGGCACGGTTGTCGAAGGTCGAGGCCTAGGTAGTGAAATAGGCTTTCCCACTCTCAATATACCTTTTGCGCCTGAGGCTCGTCCCGCTTATGGCGTCTATTTAGTCAAGATCATCTGCCCGAATCTTTCTGAGCCTAAACACGCTGTGGCCAACTATGGTGTTCGTCCGACGATCGAAGGAGGGGATGTTCAGCCGCTATTGGAAGTGCACCTCCTCGGGGAAGATGACTTTTCATCTTACAAGCCCGGTGACGAACTTTCCGCGGAACTGCTTCGCTTTCTCCGGCCCGAATGCAAGTTTGATTCCCTCGATTCCTTGAAAACCCAAATTGCCGCTGATAAGATAGAGGCCGAAAAGCTCGTCCTCACGCTTTAGTACAAGGGTCGGTGCAGGGTAACCCGCACTTTTGGATTGAGCTTTCGCAACGCCTGTATCCCGTCCGGCCCAAATCCCGAACCGACTACCTCGAGTTCCTTTAGGGCGGGCAACTTGCCGAGGCTGGCGACGACTGCGGAGCTGATTCGGGTCCGACCTAGGTCTAGCTTCTCCAAACGATTTAGTTTGGTCAAATGCACCATGCCGGCATCAGTCACCTTGACGCTGCCGTTGATGCGTAGCTCACGCAAGTTGGTCAGGTTCGCGAGCGGAGCCAGTCCCGCGTCGGTGAATTTCGTGAAACCGAGCGTGCGGAAGGTGAGGGTCTGCAGGTTCTTGACCGTTGCGACGGATGCAAGGTGAGCGTCGGTGAGGTTGTTGCCGCCGACTTTCAGGGCCCGAAGGGCGAGAAAACCTTCTGCGAGTGGAGACAGGTCGATTTGCGTCTTGTCTGCGGTGTTGCGGTTGGGGTTGAGGCTGAGGACGGCAAGCTTTGGAAGGTGTTCGAGATGAACGAGTCCGGGACCGCTGACGCGGGTAAATTCGAGTACGAGGGTTTCCAAGTTGCGGGCTTGGGAGAGGGCGACGAGACCGTCGTCGGTGACTTGGGTGGAACGCAGGCTGAGGGTGCGCAGGTTCTTGAGCTTGGCGAGTGGCGTGAGGCCGGCATTGGTGACGGCTCGGCAGTCCTCGAGGTTGAGGGCCTCGAGGTTGGCGAGTGAGGCGAGGTGGGCAAGTGCCTCGTCGTTAATACCCCGTACGTTTCGTAGGTCGAGGGT
>CAZXKR010000054.1:0-2780 GCA_964641305.1 uncultured Puniceicoccaceae bacterium
ACGTAGCTTTGCTTGAGCTCGGTTAGTCGACTCACGACGTCGGGATGTTTCTTCGCTAGGTTTTTTGATTCGCCCGGATCCTCGCCTAAGTTGGCGAGGAAAACCTTTCCGGAAGGTTCTCGACCTTCGGGCCGATTATGATCCCTGGGATTGAGTAGCAGTTTCCAATTGCCTTCCCTTATCACGGACTGGTTGCCGAGTTGCCAGTAAAAGCTCTTGTGCGGAGAGGGAGCTGTGCCGTCGGCAATTACCTCGACCAAGCTCTTTCCATCGAGCTTGCGATTCTTGGGTAACTTGGCTCCGCTGAATTCGGCTAACGTTGGAAACCAGTCGCATCCCGTGGCCATTTGCGACCGAACTTCACCTTGCGGAATCTTGCCGGGCCAAGAGACGATAGATGGAACCCGGATTCCCCCCTCGAAGAGACTGCCCTTGGCTCCGCGGTATGGTCCTGAGCTTCCACCACCTCCGAAGGTGCGTGTTTCAATGGAGTGACCGTGGTCGGACTGGAAGAGGATGATGGTGTTTTCTCGTAAACCCAGTTTCTCCACATGGGTCACGACCTTGCCCACGATTTCATCCATCGAGGAGATGAAGGCGCCGTACTTGTCTCGAGGATGCGGATGGTCCTTGTAGTGTTCCCGCCATTTGTCGGTTCCCTGCAGTGGGTAGTGCGGCCAATTGATCGCCCAGTACATGAAGAACGGTTGCTTCGAGTTTTTGTCTATGAACGATTTGCACTCGCGAACCATGAGATCCCCGAAATAATGACCGTCTTCCCAAATCTCGACGCCGTTGCGCCACAAGTCGTGCAAGTTCGGAGGCACCCAGTAGAAGAAGTGGGAATAGTTGTCGATGCACCCGCCCATGTGACCGTAGGAGAAGTCGAAACCTTGTCCGTTGGGCATTGTCTCGGGAGTGTACCCAAGATGCCATTTGCCGACGTGGGCCGTGGCATATCCAGCCTCCTTGAAGATTTCCGCCATGATTACTTCCTCGGTCGGCAACCCGGCCTTTCCCTTGTGGGAGGAAACGTTTCCGGGTACGCCTGCCCGTGGTGGAAATCGTCCCGTAAGCAAACCCGCCCGCGATGCGGAGCATATGGCCGAGGGCGAATACATCTGAGTGAAGCGAACTCCCGTTCGTGCGAGCTTATCCAAGGTCGGGGTGGCAAGATCCTTTGAGCCGTAGCAGTTGACGTCGACGGACCCTTGGTCGTCCGAGTAAATGACTATGACGTTCGGCTTGTCCTTGGCCGCAAGGGTTCCAAGGCAAAACAACAATCCTGGGCTCAAAAACTTGAACATGGTTCAGATTCCTCCGTCGGTTTGGCCCTTTCGCAAGGAAACAGGCGGGCTGAGAATCTCTCTCAGGACGAGAGCCTTGCGGAGGGAATCCGGACTTCGAAGGTCATTCACGATGGATTTGGCTAAGGGGTTGGTTTTTCCGGAACCTATGTCAAAGGCTTTTTGGTTCTTTGTCGCTGCGCCCTGATGGTCGGTTTCTCCCTTTTGGCGGTAGGCCGCTTGATTGGAGGTTTCCTGCGGAGTCGAGGCTTTGGGTTCCGGGGAAGTGGCTTGGGAGGTGACTCTTGGCGGTGGAGGCGCAACTACGGATTCCTCCGGAATCGGTTCTATGCTTTGTTGATGTCGTTGGTATTCCTGTTCTCCAAGCTCCCTGTTCTTTTCCCAGAAGTCCCGCAGGACGTCGCGTAACTCGGGGGCATCTTCCTCCACTTCATCCGTATCGGGTCCCTCTCTCGGTTGACTCGGAGGAGGAGGGGAGGGAGCATCCTCATCTTTCTTCTTGAAAAGCCTTCCGAAGAGGGAGGCTAGAACCAAAAGTAATATGATTAGACTGTCGAACTGGATGTCCGGCATCTTTTCCTCAGGTGTTCAGCACCAGCTGAAGTGGAAAAATCAAGAGCTTTCCTCGGACTTTGAAATCGTTTCGCGCATGTCGGTGTCGGCCTGAACGTTGCGCATGCGATAATAGTCCATCACGCCGAGGTTGCCGCTACGGAAGGCTTCCGCCATGGCAAGGGGAATTTGAGCTTCCGCATCAACCAGTTTCGCCTGCATCTCCTGAACCTTTGCCCTGTTTTCCTGCTCCAGAGCAACGGCAGCGGCTCGACGAATTTCAGCCTGTGCCTGCGCTACCTCCTTGTCGGCTGCGGCTTGGGAGGCGCGAAGCTTGGCCCCGCGGTTTTCGCCAAGGTCGACGTCGGCGATGTCGATCGAGAGAATCTCGAAAGCGGTCCCTTGGTCGAGCCCTCTGGCGAGGACGCTCTCGGTGATGGAGTTCGGATTCTCCAGAACAATCTTGTAATTTTCCGAGGAGCCGATGGTGGAGACGATGCTCTCGCCCACTCGCGCAATCACAGTTTCTTCCTGTGCGCTGCCCACATAGCGGTCCAGGTTGCTGCGAACGGTTACGCGGGCCCTAACCTTTACTTGAATCCCGTCTTTGGCTACGCCGTCGATGGTTTCGCGACCCTCGATCACGCAATCGATGATTTTCGGGTTGATGGAGGTGCGGACAGCTTCCAAAACGGATTTGGAAGTGCCTCGAGTGGCCAAGTCGATGGCGCATGCGCGATCCCATGACAACTCTATGTTCGCCTTCAAGGCCGCGATAAGGGCCTGAACGGTTTGCACGACGTTCCCTTCGGCCAAGTAGTGAGCTTCCAGTTCGTCCGTGCTCAACGGGATGCCTGCCTTCACCGCCGTTATCCGAGCATCGACGATTAGCCCCACGGGAACGCCCCTCAACCGCATGGC
>CAZXKR010000054.1:2880-7614 GCA_964641305.1 uncultured Puniceicoccaceae bacterium
ATCGGAGGGTTGCTGGAACCACTCACGGCTTTGCCTAGGAAAAAGGCTTTGCCCAGACGACTCCCTTCCAGCCATCTCAATTCAATCAAGACCAGAAAGATGGCCCCGATCCCTCCCAGCAGAAAGGTCAGTCCAGATGCAAACCAGTCGCTAAATTCCTGATGAGCCGCCACTGCGGCGCCGACTATGCAACAGAACCCCAGCAGTCCCAGCACCCCGCCGGGTACCAAGACCTCAAAGAAGATCAAGGCGTAGGCGATGAGTATCAGGCCGATTATCCAGCTCATGCGTCTTTCTTTTTGGTTACCACGAGATTGAAATCTCGCCGACCCACCACCTCGATGGTTTCCCCCTTGCGAATTGTTCCCGATCGGGCTTGCGACTCATAGCGGCGACCGGCTATTTCCACCTCGCCCGTGGGGTACAGTTGGGTGACGGCCTTGCCCACCGTTCCGATGGCGGGCAGTTCATCGGGAGCATCGGACGAATCCGCTCCGCCCGTGACCACTGGGTTTGCTCCGCCGACCGCGTTGCCTAGGACGAAATTGTTCCACAATGGCGTGTGAGGCAATAAACGCGCCGCCAAAATCCCGAGCCCGACAGTGATCAGCAAACCATAGCATAGGTCCAGGAGCGGTTGGCGAAACAAGTCGATGGACCATGCGAAATCGGGAGTTGGCCAGACATCGACCATTGCCCAAAGCAAGGAGCCCAGCATCATGATCAATCCCAGCAAGGCGGGCACCACCAGTCCGGGGAACAGAAAAACTTCCAGCGCCACTAGGCATGCCCCGAGAAGAAAAACGATGACTTCCTCGTAACCTGCAAAACCCGCAACGTACTTGCTACCGAAAAATATCATCAACAAAACCAGTCCCGATGCGCCGAACACTCCGAATCCCGGAGTCTTGAACTCGATGAACAGCAAAAGCATACCCAGTCCCATTATGATCGGTCCCACGCTATTCAGCCATAGCCCGAGCCCCTCCGCCCAGTTCACCTCCATGCGCACAACCTCGTAGTTGCCTTCCCCATATTTTTCGGCGAGCAAGTCCTCGATCGTCTTGTAGATGCCGGTACCCAGCAGTGGTTGGGGTGGTTCACCGTATTCCACCACGGCTTCTTCCGCAGTGAGTGTCAGTAATTCTTCGTCCCCTTGGATTGGGGCACCATCCGCGGTCAAGGGTCGCTCACCCTCTATGAAAAGTGTTTCGTTCGCGTCCATCATTGCGGCCATCACCCGGGCGCGATACCTATGTTTACCTGCAAAACTACGAATTTTCGCCTTCAAATAGGAATTCACCTTCCGTTTCATCGCGGAATCGATGTTTCCACCGCCACCGCTTACGGCCTCGGCCGCCCCGATCTGCCCATAGGGGGCAAAGGTGATCTCGTTCGTGGCGACCGCTATGTAGGCGCCTGCGGAAATGGCTTCCGTGTTTATGTAGGTGATGATTGGTCCATCGAAACGCTCGAACGATTCGATTATCTCCTGCATGATCTCCAGCGTCACGCCCAGTTCGCCGCCAGGCGTATTCATGTCGAGGATGACTGTAGTCGCCTCCGCGCGAATGGCGTTCTTCAGCCCTCTTCGCAGGATGTCGAGAATGGGCCCGCCGATCTGGTCGCGAACGGGGATGACGTAGGCCTTGGCCTTTCCTTCCCCTATATTCGCTTCATCACTGGCGTTGGTTTCGCTCGCCAAATAATCTAGGCTGGCGTTGCTTTCCGCGACGACCACGCTCGAACTGGCGTTTGCCTCGTCCGCAAGGCCGGCATTTTCTTCAGCGAGCAGAGGAAAGGCAAATCCAAGTGTAGCCATCAAGCAAGCAATGGCATGGGTGTATTTTAGTTTTTTGGCCAAGTGTTTTAATAATGTTTACGAAAAGGCATTGCGCAAACCGTAAAGTGGAGTCAAAGGAAAGGTAATATGGATACCATTTCCTACCAAGGCATGGAAATTCGGCGCTGGGACGTCGGGCCCTCTACTTTTCTCGCCTCGCCCGAGCGCGGTGCTCGTCTCATGAACTGGCACGTCAACATGGGCGATGGTTCCGTTCGCGACGTTATTCACTGGCCCGAGAATGCAGACGCTTCCCAATTCGCCAAGGTCCGCGGCGGCAATCCCATTCTTTTTCCCTTTGCCGGTCGCAGCATTCGGGCGGGCGATCTCGACAAGTGGCTCGCCCCGGGTGGCGAGGTGCTGCCCATGCCTCAGCACGGGTTTTCTCGCAACAGTCGCTACAGCATTTCCTCGATCGACGACCATGGCTTTGCGGCCGACTTGATTCCCGACGAGCAAGCAAAGATCGCTTATCCGTTCGATTACAAGTTTTCCGTCGTTTATCGTTTCTCGGAACTGTCCTTGCAGGTCAGCTTGATTTTGGAAAACGAAATGCGGACCTCCATCCCATGGGCGGCCGGTCATCATTTTTATTTCCAGTTGCCATGGCGGCAGGGTCTATCTCGTTCCGATTACCGGTTGTCCATTCCTGCGTCCAAGGTAAGGCAATACAAGCAGGGTGGCCTTCTCGAGAAAGTCGATCCTCCAAAGGGTCCCGTTCCCTTCGACGATCCCGGCCTCGTCAACCGCATACACTACGAGCTTAAGGAACCTTGCGCTGTCTTTGGTCTCGGCAACGAGGAGGAACAAATCTCCATTGCCGAAGTGGGCGGCGCCGAAGTCGGCTCGCGCCTCACCTTCGTCTCTTGGACCGAGTCCGACGACAGCCCCTTTTACTGTGTCGAGCCCTGGATGGCCCCTCCCAACGCGCCTGAGATCAAGTCCGCCCGCTTTGTCCCGCCATCCGGTCGCGACGAGTTCACCGTCGAGGTGCAGTTGGCCTAACTCTCCCCTCGACAGGCGTCCGGTCCATGTTGGTGAAGACAAAAAAGTAACCAGCCATGAACCGCCCGATGCTCCCGCCAACTCCCCGGCCCGATCGCCGACGGTTCCTCAAGTCCTTTGCCGCCTGCGCCTTGTCAGGATCGTCCTTGAGGGCGGTCGAGCAAAACAAATGGGAAAAGATCGCTCCTTTCTTTGAGCCTCCTAAGGAATGGCGCGGCCAATACGGCGACTATCGCTCGCCACTGATTTTCAAGGATGGTTCAAAGGTCGAGACTGCCGCGGACTGGGCTAGGCGTCGTAAGGAAATTCGCGGGGATTGGATGAGCTTGATGGGACCATGGCCGAAATTGATCACAAACCCTGCAGTCCGGACGATCGAGGAAACGCGCCGCGAAAATTTCCTGCAGATCAAAATTCGATTCAAATGGACGCCCACCGAACACACCACCGGGTATCTGCTAATTCCCGATGGCAAAGGCAGGCGGCCTGCGGCAGTCACGGTCTACTACGAACCGGAAACCGCCATCGGCTTGGGCAAGAGCCGGCATCGCGATTTTGCCCTCCAGTTAGCTCGTCGCGGCTTTGTCACTCTCTCCATCGGCACCACCGTCACGACCCAAAACCGAACCTACGCCATTCATTACCCATCCATCGAGAAAGCCACTGTCCAGCCGCTCTCCATGCTCGCTTATGCTGCGGCCAACGCTTGGCATCTCCTGGCCCGGCGACCCGAGGTGGATGCCGAGCGCATCGGTATTCTAGGCCATTCCTATGGCGGCAAGTGGGCGATGTTCGCCTCCTGCCTGTTCGAGCGCTTCGCCTGCGCCGCCTGGTCCGATCCCGGAATCGTCTTCGATACTCGCCCAAGCATTAATTACTGGGAACCTTGGTATCTCGGGTGGCATCCCCGACCATGGCGCAAGCGTGGTGTCCCCACCTCGTCGAATCCCGCCCGTGGGCTTTACCCCCGCCTGCTCAAGGAAGGGCGCGACCTCCACGAATTGCATGCCCTTATGGCTCCCCGCCCCTTTCTCGTCAGCGGCGGCTCGGAGGATTCTCCTTCTCGATGGGCGCCCCTCAATCACAGCATTGCCGTGTGCAAGCTTCTTGGATTGGACAACCGGGTGGCCATGACGAATCGCCCGGAACATTCGCCCGACGCGGCCAGCAACGCCGCCATCTACGATTTTTTCGAACATTTCCTGAAGTAGTCCTCAGGGAGTGTTTCATCAAAAAGATGACTGTACTATAAGGACTAAGTCATATAAAAAACGGACTAAGTCCACTCTGCTCTAGCTAACTACACCTGCCTGTTTTAATGTAAAAATGAACTTACGATTACCTTGTTGCGCTTGGCCGGTTTGCCTTATCGAGGCTTAAGCCAAAAGGATAAATGGGAAACCAATACAACGGATACTCAAAGGAATGATACGGTTTTTCAAGACGGTCAAGAACGCCAGTTCAGGGTTTTAACTTCATTATTCCAAGGATGATCAGGGGCATTGGTGCGGGTTGTAAGGGTTACGTTTCTTGAAGTTAATTTGAGTACAGTCCAGCCGGTGGTCGATAGTTTGCGATCAGCTACGTAGGAAGTTGCCGGTGCGTTTATGATATGGATTCCCTCGTGCCTTGCGTAAGTGCGATCATGAATGTGGCCGTGAATATAGGCCTTCACCTGTCGACGAGGGGATAGAACTGCCCAAAGTTCCTTGGAATCGATAAGTCCTCCCGGGAAGTGCGCCGGATCATCCCCCAGTCTGGGATTGTGGTGGGCAACGATGATGGCGGGCTTATTGGGGTGGGCATCCAGTGCTTTCGTCAGCCATGTGGTTTGCGTTTTCCCGAGTGTCCCTTGAGTAACCATTGTCTTCTGCAAGGAGTCGAGA
>CAZXKR010000055.1:0-1766 GCA_964641305.1 uncultured Puniceicoccaceae bacterium
TCGTCAACCTGCTCAAGTCTCACAACTTGCCCAAAGCCGAGTTCATATTCTTTACCGATGAAACTGCAGAGGCCGCCGCAGTCAAAGCGCAACAGGTCTTTTCAGATCATTTGCTTAAAGCTCGCAACCAAGAGTTCTACGGAGAGATACTTGGAAGCGCTGTGTTTGAGGGCATCGCTCGGTTGCGCCGCAAAGAGGAATCCACTGAATGCGCAGAAGAGAAAACGAATCGCCTACACGCGCTTTTTCAAGAAGAAGTCATGCGGCTTTCTCGCAATGATTCTGATATTGTTCGAAATGAAGAAGCCTTTAAGAGTTATTTGGCGGACTTTCTTGAAAGGGAAGAATCAAGTTCTCCCGAAAGACTTCTGGAATTGTCGATACGAGCCATTCAGGAATTAAATCAGGGCGACGATACAGGATCTGCTTGAAGCATCTCGCTTTCGAATTCGATGAATTGCTTCTTGCCGGATGATCTCGAAAGGAATCCAGCAAGAGTTTCGTCTATTATTTAACTCCTTAATATCTAAAAGTTGGCCATAGGGAAACGAAAGAAAAAGAAGTCAAAAGGGCAGCGCGTCGGTTCCCTTAGGAAATCCCTTGTGCCTATGGGGTGGGGATTTCGCTTTCGTAGAAAGGTTATGCTGTCTACCTTTGCCGCCGTCTGTTTTGGTATGGTGTTGGCTGCAGTAGGTTTCGTGACTGTGGATGTTTCCGCGACGCGTGCTCTCATTCGCGACAATCTCAGCGACCAAGCCGAAAGCATGGCGCACAACCTAGGAACGGCGGTGGAATTCAATGATAGACAAGCCGTGTATGAGGATCTGAACCGACTTGGCGACCAAACGCACATTATTCATGCCGCGGTTTACAGGACTCATGCAGCATCAGGATCGGAGACCGCTGAGCAAGAGGTATTCGTTGGATACCACCGTGACAAGGCGGGGAATCGCTTTCCACAGATCAACAAGACAACAGCGGATTTTTGGGGCGAAGAATCGACTTGGATCATTCGCCCAATATCGCAAAACAACATTGAAATCGGGGCCATTTTTATAGAACGGACTTTATCCGACGTAGATAATCGCTTCAAACGATATACAGGTATGGCTTTCGGAGTAGCAGGGGTTGGGGTTTTCGTAACTATGATCGGAGCTCTTTGGTTTCAGAGTTCCCTTACTCGACCCATCTTGGAATTGTCGTCCACGGCAAATGCAATCGCATTGAACAAAGATTTTTCCGTACGAGCCCGAAAGTTTTCAGAGGACGAACTCGGCGACCTTACGGATGTGTTCAACGATATGCTCTCGACCGTCGATGAAGCGGACCGTATCTTAAAAGAGTCGAACGAAGAAATGGAACAACGCGTAGAAAGACGAACGGGACAATTGACACAGGCAAATCAAAACCTCGTAGAGGAGGCGAAAGAACGTGTACGTGCCGAAGAGAAATTACTTGATGCCAATCGTCGACTCAACGTCCAGGAAAGGCTAGCTGCCGTGGGCCAAGTTTCCGCTAACATGGCTCACGAACTTCGCAACCCACATAGCGCCATTCGACAATCCGTCTACTTCCTTAATAAAATGGTCGACAGCCGCTACAAGCATGGGGAACACCCTAAAGAGAATAAAATCCGTGAACATCTAGATCTAATTGAAGCTGAGTTAGCCCATTCGGACGAAGTGATCGATGGGTTGCTTGGAATGAGCGAGGGGAAAAAGTTAAATCTTATCAGTTTCGATTTAATCGCTCTAGTAAACGAAGTG
>CAZXKR010000055.1:1866-7508 GCA_964641305.1 uncultured Puniceicoccaceae bacterium
ATGAAACCGATAAGACGAAGGTTTTTGATGCCCTACACACTACGAAAACCAGTGGAGTGGGTCTAGGGCTTAGCTTGTGTCGAGACATTCTGCAGAGACACGATGGGACGATTCGAATTGAAAGTGATTCCGATGTAGGTGCCCAGATTGTAATGACTCTACCAAAGAAAAAAACATGAAAAAAACAAAAGCAAATCAACCTTCAAGCAATCCAACTCTCGAGACTGGATCGGATCGACAGATATCTGTCCTCATCGTGGATGACCATCCCGCCATGAGATCAACTGTTTATGATGTACTTGAAGATGAAGGTTTCTCCCCCAAAGTAGCAGCTGATGGTGAAGAAGCTCTTCGCCTATGCATGGAAAATGAGTTCGACTTCGTCTTAATGGACGTGCAAATGCCGGATTTCACGGGAGTGGAAACCTTTCGAAGAATTAAGAAAGCGATGCAAGCTAGGTTTCAGGATTCCTTTCCCGTAGCCTATTCTCAAGCATCCGATACAAGTGGTAAAACTCCTCGTTTTATTTTCATGAGCGCCTATTCCGTATCGGAATTGAAGGAGGAGTGTTATCGAATGGGTGCCATAGCCTTCCTGCAAAAACCCTTGGATATGGACGAGGTTATTCACTTGATCCGGGATCGGAGTAATCCATCAGTCCTTTTGTTTATGGTAGACAAACAGGTGCGTGAAGCATCGGCAAAAGCACTTCGGTCGGCCGATTTTCGCGTAATTACTGCGGAAAGTTTAGACCAAGTGCTCATTAATGCCCGTCAAATTAGCCATCGCTTCGTAGTCATAGAAAGTGAGATACCCGAGGTGGATGAAGATTCAATCAAGACGATGCTCAGTCAAACAAGCCCTTTCTCTCAGCTTGTGGTGACGGATGCCCAACAAAACCCAGCTGTTCTTCTTGAAGAGCTCTCTCGCTTAAGGGCGAATCCCACACGTCGAGAAACGGTTACAAGCGGGTGGTAGCTCGTTGCTCCAAACTAGCTGTCTGCCGTTTCGTTTCGTCTATAGTTTGTTGAACTTGGCTTAGCCAAGGTACAACCTTTTAAGAGAAGCGAGCGTTTTTTTGTGGACTGTTGTCGTGAAAATCAAGGATCTTGCCCGTTTTCGATTAGCAGGAAAGTCCCGACAGGGACTGTATCAAAGAGCTCGATTGCATCCAAGTTCTTCAACTGGAGACAACCGGAACTGGCTGGTGAACCTATATCCTCCTCGTGGTTAGTTCCATGGATGTAGACATAACGTGAAAAAGTATCCTTGTTCCCCCCGGCGTTGACGCCGTCTTCCAATCCGCGCAGTCGAAGAATTCGACTGGTGATTAAATTTTTTTGCTGCTCTTCATTCGAATATTCAAAGTACCTTTTTCCAGTAGGTTTGCGCCCCTTGAATACCATGCCTGAAACGGCATTGCTCCCGATTTTTTCGCAAACCTCGTGCAACCCCCAAGGGGTGCCCAGAGAGTTTTCCTCACATGAAGGTGATCTCTTAGAACTTGACATGACGTACTCCTTCAATCTTGTCCCGTCCACGAATACACATAGTTTCTGCTCGGGAATTGAGGCTACCAACCCCATGAAAGGCTGACTAGCCCCGAGGACCGCGCTCTTTTTTTGCAACCTTTCAAACAAACTCGTTTCGTCCATTGAAAAAATATAGATTAGGTATAGTCGGAGCCACCGGCGCCGTTGGTCAAGAAATCATTCGTTTACTTGAATTGCGAGAGTTTCCTGTTGCGGAGACGCGTTTGCTCGCATCCTCTCGCTCCGCAGGACGCGAGTACAAGGCTTGCGGGAACCTCGAAATTGTTCGCGAGACTACGCCGGATGCCTTCAAGGGACTTGATTTCGCTATCTTCAGTGCCGGGGGAAACATTTCCAAGCAATTCGCGGAAGACGCCCGCAGGCATGGTTGCGTTGTCATCGACAATAGCTCGGCTTTTCGGATGGAACCCACCGTGCCGCTGGTTATTCCCGAAATCAATCCGAGTTCAGTAGAAAAGCACAAGGGGGTAATCTCCAACCCCAATTGCTCTACAATCGTGGCCCTCATGGCGTTGTATCCCCTGCACAAGAGATTTGGGCTAAAACATTTCTTTGCCTCCACCTACCAAGCTGTCTCAGGTGCAGGGGCGACTGGGGTTACTGAACTGGAAAGCCAAGCTCGCTCAGTGCTTGGCGGCGGCGAACAAGTGCCTCCGGAAGTGTTTCCTCATCCCATCGCCTTCAACCTAATCCCTCACATCGATGAGTTTCGGGAGGATGGTTACACCAAGGAAGAGCTGAAGATGCGAAACGAAAGTCGCAAGATCATGGATCATTCCGGGCTCAAGGTTTCTTGCACTTGCGTCAGGGTCCCCGTGATGCGGGCCCATGCCATGTCGCTTAACGCCGAATTCAAACATCCGGTAAACGTTCCCGACGCCCAGGCTGCAATCGAAGCTTTTGACGGTACGGAATTATGGGATCTCCCCAATGCCTTAAGATACCCTATGCCCCTTGATTACACCGAGAAAGAAGCCTGCGGTGTGGGAAGACTTCGATTGGATCAAGTCTTTGAGAATGGTCTGGCGCTATGGGCAGTAGGCGATCAGTTATGGAAAGGCGCGGCACTGAACGCGGTGCAAATCGCAGAACTTTTGATCAAGCAAAACCTGCTTCGCGTGCTCTAAAGGCTCTTTCGCATTTCTCGCGGAAGAAGGTTAGTCGCGACTGAAAAGGCTAGGGTTCTTAGTCTTTTCCTAGTGCTTCAAGTTTATTCCGGCACTGAACTTGCTTGGAATTCGTATATATTTTCATTCTGTTACACCATGAATCCTATATTAGCATCCAGTTTAGTTTCTCTCGGCAAGGACTTTATTCAGTCGGCTTTTCGTGGAACATCCGAAGTCGAACCAGCTGACTCAAAGGCTTTTGACGGTATGCTTTCGAATGCGAAAAAGGTGAAAGGTTCTCCCGAGTCGAGTCCGATGTTCGATCGTCTCGGCATCAAGAACGTCGAGGATGCCGGCGTGATCCGAAACCAACTAAAGACAGAGTTGTTTGCCGATCCTGCAGTGTCAGCCTTTATGGCGAACAATCCCGACTCCCAGTTCTACGCGAAACGTACCCCGGAAGGCAATTTGGTGCTGAGAGCAACTAGTGGGCAGAGTCTGACACTTGCACCTGATTCAAGCGGAGCCCAATTGCTCAGCGACTATTTGGATCTCTCCAACTTCCTTGGTCGTGACATTTCTCCCGATCGCCCCGGAGAAATCTTATTGAAGGGCTGATTCCTCTAGGTTTCACTGGCGATGGTCTCTTCCCAGGAAATCGCCTCCGCAAAGTCGGGCGGCAGTCCGCGAAGACCAGTTTCTGACTTCTTGGTCATAGAGAAGATCAACCAATGTCCCAAGCTCGGTTCCCTGAGAAGTATCAACCAGACATTGAGTTCTCTTCTGAATTCAGAAGAAAGCTTTGTCGCCCAAATTGCAGAAGTCATTCGCTTGGACCCCTCGTTAACGACAAGAGTTCTCGATTTGGTTAATTCCATTTTCTTCGGGAGCCCGGATGAGCAACAGGTAAAAGGTGTCGAGGAGGCGGCGCTTTTTCTAGGATTAAACCGGATTAGTGAGCTAATTATCGCTACACCGATCATTGAAGACATCGTAGACTTGGGAAAGTCCGCAAAAAGCTTGAATTGGGTTGATTTCTGGAAGCACAGCATCGGAACTGCTATACTCACGCGGGAGATTTTAGTTATCGCAGACTTTCAATGCAAGGACGAGAGCGATTACGTAGCCGGCTTGCTTCACAACCTAGGGAAAATCATAATGGCCGTAACATTTCCCGACGAGTTCAGCCGAATTTACGAGCGATCTTACAAGGATGTGGCGGAATTCTGTGATTCTGAACGTGCACTCCTAGGATGGGATCATGCCAAGATGGGTGCTTTCTACCTTTGGAATCACCATATCGCTCGCGAGATCGTCGAAACCGCTCAATGGCATAACGACCCGTATTCAGCTCCGCACCACCCCGAGCTTGCCGCAGCCGCTCAACTAGGAGACGTCTTGGTCCAGTCGGCAGGAATCCCCGGTATCGAACGGAGTAAACCCATACCACGCGAAAACTGGACGGATGTATCAGGATGGACCATTCTTTTCGGCGAAAAAAGCGAGAAGGAAACCGAACGTCTACTCGTCGAACTAGAGCAAACCCTCGAACGGGTCGGCAATACCTTAAAAGGTATAATCTAATGAAATTGGAATTCGCCGATTCATAGGCGACTTCGTTAGCTCAGCTAGGGCCGAATCCATTGATCGTCACGGGCTGCCTGAGCTACCTTCATTGCCCCAAGAGCCACGAAAGGTTTGCTTTCACGAGCGGCCACAGTGACCAAGGGATTTTCATAACCGTCCTCGAGCAGTAGTTTTTGCAACTCTTGGGCAAAGTTGCGGATTCTACTCCCCCCACCGGTTAGGATAATGTTCTGCAAGAGCGAAAACACGGACTGTGAAGAAGCAGTGGCTATGATTTTCCTAGTAGACTCCAAAGTTTCTCTCAATAGCTCGTTGCAAGCCTCGCCCACCGATTTTCCGATCTCGATTTTGCGCGGCTTACCTTCCACGGGAACCTTCACCCGGGCTCCGGACTCAATTTCCCCGACATAGGAGAATTCCTCCTTGAACTTGCGAATCATCGAAAGTGGCAAATCCACCTCGGGGTATGCTTCCCGAATCGACTTGTCCAAGATAGCATCTATCTCGTTACCGGCGAAAGGAATGCTTAACTGATCTTCTGGTTTGGGGAAATATCCCTGTACGATGCAAAAGTCAGTCGTACCTGCGCCCACGTCGATAAAAAGCGAATTAGCCACGGGATCCTGATAGTCGGGATCGTCCAAACGACTTTCGTCTCGGTGTCCAAGAGCTGCCAAAAAGGGTTCAGGAATAAAAAGCACTCCGTCGAATGCTCCCTTGGCCGCCTTTTTCAAGTTATCTTTGGCCGATGAATCCGCAACTGCCGGCACTCCGATTACCACGAGAACTTCCGAACTACCTTCGGGGTCAACCTGAGAGCGGATGTGCTTTAAAAAAAGGTTTGCGGAATCAACATCGCTGACCACTCCGTCGGAAAGAGGGTGAGCTAGTCGAAGATGCAATTCGTTGGCCAATGCGTCATCTCCGAAAAGAGTGGAATTGTTACCTGGAAGGATTCCGGAAAGTATCCCCTCCTCCGCATAACCGACCACCGAGGGAATGATCGTTCCGCCCGAATCATCGGAATCAGGCTTGGGAAGTTTGTTGACGTAGCAGGAAAAGAGGGTCCCCAGATCGAGACCGAGAGACATTTTCTTTTTCTTTTTGTCTTTTGCGGTTTTGGGTATGGAAGTGGATTTAGTCTTGGGCACGGTTTTCTCCTCAGTTGTTGGACATATTACGTCCATCGTCATTTGTTGAGCCATTTTTCGCTAACTTTTGAAACATTGGGATGTTGATAGGCTTGCGAAACAAAAGTTCTTGGCAACGAAAACTTGAGGACGTGAATAACTTTTGCCTGCCTTTCATTGTGTTACTCTTCTTGAGCAAGCAATTCGTCGATCATTCCCTCGATGTCGTCGAAACGAATACCTCGCGGAGTTACAGGCGGGG
>CAZXKR010000056.1:0-7465 GCA_964641305.1 uncultured Puniceicoccaceae bacterium
TACCAAGTGGTCACGCCCTTCGCCAAAATGAGGTTAGCATAAATGCGTGTGTCGCCGGTCATGACGACGGCAAAAGCTTTTTTGGTTTGCTCGTAAAAATCCCATTTCCCTACTTGTGCGATGGGTGCGGTGTCGGGATAATGCTTCTGTACGATTTCGTGGTAACCATCATGCACCTTTTGATAGTCTGCTGAAATTTTAGCGTCGGCTTTATCTTCCGGTAGAGGTTCCATCATCATGACGGGATTTTCGACAACGTGATCGAGCACGAAGAGCGGGAGCACGGCGTCGAGAAGGTCGTCAATTTGCAACCCGTCGGCTCGAATGATTTTCGTGTTGCAGCTTTCGCCTGGAAAATGTGCATCTCCGAAAATAATTTCGTCATGATGTCCCATACGGTACATCGTTTCTAATAGGTCTGGACTGAGAAGTGGAGAAATGCCTCTTAGCATGGCTTAATGTAGGTTTGATTGTAGAAAAGTAGAAGTTATGTAGCCGTAGATGGAGAGTCAAGTATGGGTTAGCCTACTTTTAAATAGTGACGAAAAAAAGCGCCGCGGAAGCGGCGCTTTTTGACAAACTTAAAGTCAATTGGATTTAGAGCTGCGACCCTTCCTTTACGGGCAATTGCTCTGTATTATATGTCGAAGGTGCAAGTACTCTTTTTCCAAAATCCTTTCTTGTTTACCATATATAATCGACCGGATTATGGGATACTTTAGTCTAAATTATGGGTATCGTCAAATTTCCGGCTCTATTTCTTCTTCGATCGTAAACAAACCTTTCTCGCACCCCTTGACGAAAGATTCGCCCGCGCCTTTGAGTTCTTCCCATTCACGACGTATGCGACGTGCATCTTCCTCGCAGATTTCGCCGTCTTTGTCATAGCTCTGTGAGACTTCGCGGAGAAGGTCGGAAAACTCGGCCACTAGCCGATGTGTGTTGGCGAAGAGACTTTCGGCGGCATCTTCGCCTAGTTTGGGATTCGGGGAGAAAAACCCGTCGGCTTGCTGACAAACCCAAGCCAAGAGGTTTTCATCACCCGTGGCTTCGAAAATCTTGGCAACGCGGTCAAGCGGGTTGCTGGTTCCATTTTCATCCACTTCGTCGTTGGGTTGGCACCATTTGTACAGAAGGGAGGAAGAAAGGTTCATGTCCGATGCAATCGCCTTTACGCCTACGTTTTCCATGGATTCTTTAAGGACTTCGTGTGATTTCATATTGAATATCCACTTACTTTACAGGCTTAGCCCTTTCTTAGCTATTATAAATAGGCTCTAATTTTATAATGCCACGAGATTTAGCTGTTTAAAAGCTTTTGAGCATGGCTTACGGAGGCTTTACCCAATCCGTTGAGATCGTAGCCGCCTTCCAAAACTGAGACGACTTTGCCATCGGCATATTCCTTGGCGAGATCAAGGACGATTCCGGTAAGGGAGGTGAAGTCTTCGTCGTTCAAACGAAACTGCCCTAGCGGATCACCTATTCGAGAGTCAAATCCTGCGGAAATGAGAATGAGTTCGGGTCGAAACCTGTTCATGGCGGCGAGAAGATCCTGACCGAATGCATTTTCCACTATTTTGTCGCGACCTGAACCTGCGGGGTAGGGGCGATTGAGGGTGGAACCCAGTCCTTTCCCTTTGCCCGTTTCTTCTAGTTTGCCCGTCCCCGGGTACCAAGGCGACTGGTGAGTGCTAAAGAAAAAAACGGTTTCGTCCTCGTAGAATACGTCTTGGGTTCCGTTGCCGTGATGCACGTCCCAATCAACGATCAGAATTTTGCCTATGCCGTGTTTTTTTTGAGCGTAACGAGCTGCGATGGCGATATTGTTAAAAATACAGAACCCCATGCCTTTATCTGGAGTGGCGTGATGTCCCGGTGGTCGGACGACGCAAAAGGCATTGGATGCGCTGCCTGCAAGGACTTCGTCCACTGCGGCAAGGGTTGCGCCTGCAGCTAGACGACCTATATCGAGTGAGGCGGGGCAAATGGTAGTGTCGCCTGTGCTTAGCTGAGTCTTCTTCGCGGCCACATCTGCTTTAACGGCCTTTAGGTATTTCCCGGAGTGACAACGGAGGACATCGCCATCCTCACAGGGACGTGGCTCCACTTTGCGAAACTTGTCGGATATGCCGGCACTGTCGAGCGCTTTGAGGACGGCCTTGTTTCGCGCGGGTTGTTCAGGATGGCCGAATCCGGTGTCGTGTTTTTCGAAGTCGAGGTCGGAGACGAGGACGGAGTTCGACGGTGCGATCTTCACGGCGTCTTCCATGGGTGAGAAAAGATCTTTAACCTTGTCGGCGTTTCTTGGCCTCGGTTATGAGGTCGTGAAAGGCTTGAAAGAGGTCGTTTGCATCATTTGGTCCGGGAGCTCCCTCAGGATGGTATTGGACGGAAAAAACCGGAAGATCCTTATGGCGAAGTCCGGATACGGTTTCGTCATTTAAGTTGTATTCCGTTACTATTGCCTCGCAACTTTCGAGTTCCTCGGCACTGGAAGCAAAACCGTGATTTTGAGCCGTAATTGCCACTCGACCTTGTTCAATGTTTTGAACGGGTTGATTCCCGCCTCTGTGACCGAATTTGAGCTTGTAGGTATTAGCCCCCAGCGCGTGAGAAATAATTTGGTGGCCGAGGCAAATCCCGAATACGGGAAAGTCGGGCAAGAGATCACGAACGGAATCGTGGGCATAGGTGACGGCGGAAGGATCACCCGGACCATTGGAAAGGAAAATGGCGTCCGGATTAAGTGCACGGGCTTCCTGCGCTGTTGCGTTTGCCGGCAATACGTGAACTTCGAAGCCATGCCTCCTGAGGTTGCGAAAGATAGACCACTTGGCTCCGAAGTCGAAAGCGACCACACGGTATTTTGTGTTACCGGTTGTGTCCTTGTTTAGGTTCGTGCCCACCACGGTAAAGCTATTGCTCTTAGTTGATTCCGGGTCCCATTCGTAGGTTTTGGAGCAGGTGACCTCCTTGACGTAGTCTATTCCCACGAGACCGGACCATTCGTTTGCCCTAGCTAGGGCCTCCTCATCCGAGAGACCTTCCGTACTTAGGCAACTTTTCAGCGCCCCCTTGACTCGTATGCGCTTTGTAATGGCGCGAGTGTCCACGCCTTCAATGCCGGGGATGCCGTGCTCGGCGAGAAAATCATGCAGGTTGGAGGTTGCCCGCCAGTTGCTCACTACGGGGCTCAGTTCGCGTACGACGAAGCCGGCCGCTTTGGGACCGTCGGATTCTTCGTCGCCGGGGATTATGCCATAGTTGCCGATCTGGGGAGCCGTCATAGTGACGACTTGTCCATAGTACGATGGGTCGGTGAGGATTTCTTGATACCCCGTCATGCTGGTGTTGAATACGGCTTCGCCCACTACGGTTGCTTTGCCCCCAAAGGCAATTCCTCGGAATACGCTGCCATCTTCCAAGGCAAAGACTGCTTCTTGTGCTTCTTTCATTTGGTTGTCGCGCTTTTCGATAGCCTTTCGCTTTAAAACTGGCAAACCGATTTGCGATTTCTTTCTTTGAGCTGTCAGGTATTTGGTTTCCGCATTCGTCGGTCGGCTCCTTTGCAACTATCTAGAATCAAGCATTTACCGCTGTTTAGACCATCGGTAAAAAATAGATCCCAGAACGCTCACCGAGACGATCAAGTTTGCAATCTTCATCACGACGCCACCGGATCTTTGGTCTTCGAGTGGGGTTAGGGGGATGATGCGCTCGGCATAAAAATAAGTGTCATAAAGAACTTCTTTGGAAAAGGTGAGAACGGCGAATATCGGGGTTTGCCCTAGCATGAGCGCCAAGATGAAAAGCATCTGTGGACCATACCGGATCGGTGGAAGTTGCTTGGATGGACTGGCGATAGGCCACCACATGGCGAATGAGGTCAGAAACATCGACAAGTGTTCGGCCATATGGAGTGTCTTGTTCTGGATGGCGGCTTCATAGAAAGTTCCGAAATGCCAAAAGGAAAAGACGATCGTAAAGCCTAAACCGGCTACGATTGGATGAAACAATAGGCGGCAAAGTGCTTTGATTTCGGGTCGCCTTATAAAAAGTTCATCCCATAGTTGCCCCGGCATGCCAAAGAGCAGGAAGAGGGGACTTACGTACATAAGGATGTTGTGCTGGATCATGTGGGCGAAAAACAGATAGTTTTCGCCCAAGGGGTCGAGGGGAGAACCCACCGCCAAGTAGAAACTGACGATTCCGGAGGCAAACCACCATGCCTGTTTTTTTGGGAAAGGCATACCTGGAACAATTTGTTCCCGAAAAGGCCCTACGATTAACGCATAGCACCATGCGGTGAATAGCAGACCACCCACCAAGGCAGGTTCGGTGTGCCAATGCAGAAGGGTTACGGGAGAGGAATCAAGCATTTGCGGGAACCTCTCCCTTCGGAGAACCCATGACGGGGATTACTCGCTGTTGTCTATCCAATTCGCTTCGGATCGAGCCTTGATACGGAAGTCCGCGTCAGTCGAAACCTTAGCGAGTATACCGATGACGGAACCTTCCACATTGTCGGATTCCTCCGGTTGGTGTCGGTGGTAAAAGGGATTGTCGGGAGTCTTGGAGTTGATTTCGATCATGTCTGCTTTTTCTATCTTCCAACTTATGCGGTGAGGAATGCCTTCGACCTTTTCCCACTTATCCGCCTCAAAAGCCTCCTCCGAGGTGTGGGCGACACCTGCCTTGTAGTAAGCGTCCTCGTGTTTCAAGTAGGTATCTGTTTCGTAGCCGGTTTTGGCTTTCCAAATGTTTTCTACTGCTGTGACTTCAAAGCTTTCGATAATTGGCGTGTCGTCGGCCATGTAAATGACTGCAAAATAGGTGCCGAGCGCGATTACCAAACCAAGAAGAAAGAGTACGGTATTCAGCACCTTGTCCCATTTTAAGTGCATGAACCAATAAACAACTCCAAAGAACTTAATGATAGAGGTTGTAAAAAGGATGCCGATTATCGACATGCTCTCGAAGACTTGAACATAGATTATGACAATCTCGATTCCTGTTATGGCTACGAGAGCCATGGAAAGGTTGAAAAAGGTGAAGAAGCGTTTGCTTTCCTCTTCGACTGGATCTTCTCCGTGTCCGCTCATGATGTTTTGTTCCGCTTAAGAAAATGAATGGTTTGGCAGTCCGCTAAAGAGCGTATTCCATAAGATAAACTACCGGGAAAATAATAATCCACACGATGTCGACGAAGTGCCAGTAGAGACCGCAACATTCGATGTCCATGGCATCTGCTGTACTCATCTTGCCCGTAAAGGAGTAGGCAAGCCATCCCAGCAACCAGAAAACACCTATGGCGACATGGGTGCCGTGGGTTCCGGTTAGTACAAAGAAGGTGGACCCGAATACGTGAGGTTCACCCCGGTAGGTGGAGAGGGTCAACTCGTTACCCGGAGCATAGGCGAAATGGGTGAATTCATACACTTGGCATGCGAGGAAAATTCCGCCGAAAATAATTGTTCCAAACAGCATCCAACGCGTGCTGTTTAGATTCCCTTTATGTATGGCGGAAACAGCTAATGCCATAAACAAAGAGCTAGCCAATAAGATAAACGTGCTGAAAGAAGTTAGCTCGATGTCGAAGATATCTCGAATGTCGAGGTAGTTGGTCCCGACAGTGGCGGAGATCTTACGGTAGATCAAGTGAGTGGATATAAGGGTACCGAAAAACATGCAGTCCGATCCGAGAAAGGCCCACATGAGGACTTTCTTGGTCGGTATGCCCGTGCTGGTGTAGGGCTCGTGATGTTCGTCGGCGTGCGCTGCTGCTGCTTCGCTCATGATTTCAGTTTGAGTAAGGATGCAATATGTACGTCAATGGCGAGTCTCTCGATTTTGGGAGTTATTCCTCATCTTCCTCAGGAAACAGATGATAGCCTCCAGGACCTTCGAGCGACCACATGATCATACTCGTTATAGCGATGATACCCCCAATTATCGCAACGGTGTAGTTACGAATTATTTCTCCGTCCGCCCCAAGGCTCGAATGGAAGAGCATGCCAATGACGAGAACGAGAAAACCTATTGCTGTGAAGAGGGGATACCATGAGTGGTCCGGCATGTGAACCCCGTGGTGGTCTAGCGGTTCCTTCTCTGAGTGCAACTCACGCGGGCCATAGTTGTTTTCCCAAGCTTGGTCCCGGGCTTTTATGATGGGAGTACGAGCGAAGTTGTATTCCTTGACCGGGGAAGAGATCGTCCACTCTAGACTTCGGGCATCCCAAGGATTCTTGCCTGCAGGTTTTAGGCTCTTGTCTCGGAACGACCTCATGAATTGAATGACGCCAAGCAAAATTCCAGTTCCAAGAATAAACGCTCCTATTGTAGCAATTTGGTTCCATTGTTCGAAGCCATGTCCCGCATTGTAAGAATGGGTACGACGAGGTTGACCTATCATGCCCAGATAGTGCATTGGGAAGAAAGTTGTGTTGAAACCGATGAACATTAGGGTAAAGACAATCTTACCTATTTTTTCGTTTAACATTCGACCCGTCATCTTGGGCAACCAGAAGTAGAAACCGCAAAAGAGACCAAAAAGCGCGCCGCCAATTAATACGTAGTGGAAGTGTGCCACCACGAAGTAGGTGTCCTGCTGTTGCATATCTATGGGTACGGAAGAGTGCATGATGCCGGTAAAGCCTCCAATCATGAACATCGTAATGAAGCCAAGCGCGAAAAGCATAGGCGTATCGAAGCGTATCTTGCCTCCCCACATAGTACCAATCCAATTGAAGATCTTCACCCCCGTGGGAATGGCGATGAGCATGGTCAGCATGGCGAAGGCGGAGGTCGCCACGATTCCCATGCCTGTCGTGAACATATGGTGACTCCATACGGCGAAACCCATGAAGCCGATGATTGCTCCTGAGAACACCACCAACCCGTAGCCGAAAAGTGGCTTGCGAGAGAATGTTGGGACGACTTCCGAAACGATACCCATTGCAGGCAGGATTAGAATATACACTTCAGGATGCCCGAAGATCCAGAACAGGTGTTGCCAGAGGTGGGGTTTCCCGCCTTCCAGGAAATCGTAAAAGTTAGTGCCGTAGTTGCGGTCGAACATCAGTTCCACCAAGGCGATGGTGATGGCGGGAAACGCGAGGATGATGAGAAAACTTACGACAAGAGTCATCCAGCAAAACACGGGCATCCGCATCATGGTCATACCGGGGGCGCGCATATTGATGAGAGTGGCGATGAAGTTGAACGAGGCGAGAAGAGAGGCCAAGCCCAAGATTTGAATGCCGAATACCCAAAAGTCCGGTCCCAAGTCGCGAGCAACTTCCTCAAAACGTACATCCGTGAGCGGAGAATAGGCAAACCAACCGATAGCCGGGGCGCCACCCGTGAAGAACCAGCTCATGTTAAGTATAATGGCGCCTGCTACAAAACACCAAAGACTAAGAGCGTTCAATCTTGGAAACGCAACGTCTCGGGCCCCAATTTG
>CAZXKR010000057.1:0-7433 GCA_964641305.1 uncultured Puniceicoccaceae bacterium
ATCAAAAACGATCAAAAACAATCATCAATGAAAGCTTTGGTAAATCTTATACAAAAATGAACTTACAGGAATTGATATATGGTGTTCCGGCAGCTGGTGTCGTCGCACTTCTATTTACATTTTGGAAAACCTCCCAGGTCAGTGCGGCAGATGCGGGAACCGATCGCATGAAAAACATTGCCAAGGCGATTCAGGAGGGAGCCATGGCCTTTCTGAAGGCAGAGTATCGCGTTTTGGCAATATTCGTCGTATGTGTGGCTGTACTTTTGGCTTGGAGCGGATCGGAAAATGAAGGCTCGGATCCATTGGTGGCTGTTTCCTTTGTTGTCGGAGCTCTGTGTTCCGCATTGGCTGGCTTTTTAGGAATGCGTGTAGCCACAAAGGCCAATGTGAGGACGACAAACGCTGCTCGAGAAAGTCTTGGCAAAGCTCTTGAAATAGCCTTTTCCGGTGGTGCCGTGATGGGTCTTGGAGTGGTTGGATTGGGGATTCTTGGTCTAGGCGGACTCTTTGCCTACTTCGGTACGCATTTCAATGCCTTTGAGGGAGGGGATGCCCTTACCAAAACTCTTGCTGTAATCACGGGTTTTTCCTTCGGGGCTTCTTCCATTGCTTTGTTCGCACGCGTGGGCGGGGGAATTTACACGAAGGCAGCTGATGTTGGTGCAGACTTGGTGGGGAAGGTGGAAGCCGGAATTCCTGAGGATCATCCTCTCAATCCCGCCACTATTGCAGACAATGTGGGTGACAATGTAGGTGACGTCGCGGGGATGGGTGCTGACTTGTTTGAGTCCTATGTCGGTTCAATCATAGCTACGATGGTACTTGGCGCCGCCTTCGTAGCAGCCTCTCCCGACTTCCAAGACTTTCTTGGAGGACTCTCGCCCGTAGTGTTACCACTCGTGTTGGGGGCGATTGGGATTGGAACATCCATTCTCGGCACTTTCTTCGTTAAGGTGCGGGAGGGCGGAGATCCGCAGCGTGCTCTTAATGTAGGAGAATTTGGTTCATCTGCCGTAATGGTTTTGGCTTCCTATTACGTAATTAACAAACTCCTTCCTGAGACTTGGCAACTTAACGGTATAGAGTATACCGCAATGGGAGTATTCTGGGCAACAATCATTGGTTTGTCTGCTGGGTTGGCCATCGGCTTGATTACTGAACACTACACGGGGACTGGAAAGAAACCCGTAAGATCTATTGTAGAGCAATCTGTTACGGGTTCAGCAACTACTATAATTGCCGGCCTAGGAGTTGGGATGATCTCCACCACTTTCCCTATCCTCGTAATTGCCGCGTCCATCCTCGGGGCATACGAATTGGCGGGTCTTTATGGTATTGCAATCGCCGCCGTAGGGATGCTTTCGAACACAGGAATTCAGCTTGCCGTAGATGCTTACGGACCAATTTCTGATAATGCAGGTGGAATTGCCGAAATGTCAGAGCTGCCTTCCGAGGTGCGCCAACGAACGGACAAGTTGGATGCCGTTGGCAATACAACGGCAGCAATAGGCAAGGGCTTTGCAATAGGGTCCGCGGCACTAACCGCATTGGCGCTTTTTGCCGCATTCACCGCATCCTATAACCAAACACACGAGGAAAAATTATCCGCTATAGACATTACAACGCCCGAGGTTATGGCTGGTCTATTTGTGGGAGCAATGCTCCCTTTTCTCTTTAGTGCTTTAGCTATGAATGCCGTAGGAAGGGCTGCTATGTCGATGATCCATGAGGTACGCCGCCAATTCCGAGACATTCCCGCCCTAAAAAAAGCTTTAGAAGTCATGCAACGAAATGAAGGCGTAGACTCTGAGGATTGGGAAAAGGAGGACAAAGCCGCATTCGACAAAGCAATAGATGAAGCGGAATACGGGGAATGCGTATCGATCTCGACACAAGCTGCCATTCGAGAAATGGTGGCTCCTGGCATGGTTGCCGTCATGACACCTGTCGCGGTCGGTTTTCTTGGTGGAGCGACGATGCTCGGTGGGCTTCTTGCTGGTGTAACCGTATCGGGAGTGCTCTTGGCACTCTTTCAATCGAATGCAGGCGGTGCTTGGGACAATGCCAAGAAAATGATCGAGGAAGGCTACGAAGTCGGTGGAGAAAAACTGGTTAAAGGTTCCGAAGCCCACAAAGCTGCAGTAGTCGGCGATACAGTTGGAGATCCTCTTAAGGACACCTCGGGACCCTCACTCAATATTCTGCTCAAATTGATGACCGTGGTGGCGCTGGTAATTGCACCTATGCTGTAACACAGTCTAGGCGGTTTCGCCCGCCAGTTCGGCGAAAGCTTTACGGGTTGCAGTATCTGCCTTGTAGTAGGCTGTCCCCGCCACAAAGACATCCACTCCCGCCTTGGTGCAAAGTGGCAAGTGTTCAGGAGTTACTCCACCGTCAACTTCGATTAAATAACGATGTCCTTCCTTTTCGCGAAGCTCATGGAAAATCCCGACCTTGTCGAGAACTTCCGGCATAAAGGCTTGCCCCCCGAAGCCGGGTTGCACGGTCATGCAAAGAACAAGATCCACCTCATCGAGATAGGGAAAGACTTTTTCGGGGCGTGTATCCGGATTGATGACAATGCCTGATCGCTTGCCTAGAGCACGAATCCGAGAGAGAGCTTTTGCATGATCGTAGTCGGGTTCGATGTGTATGCTGATAAGATCTGCTCCAGCCTCGGCAAAGGCATCCAAAAATTGATGGGGGCATTCCATCATTAAATGGACATCTAGAAAAATTTCCGTTCGGCGACGCAAGTCCGCCACTGTCTGGGGTCCGAACGTTACATTGGGAACAAAGTGTCCGTCCATCACATCCAAGTGGACCCAGCGGCGGCCGTCATGTTCGATTTCGGCAAGCGAGCCAGCTAGGTCGGCATGGTCTCCGGCTAGGATTGAAGGAGCTAGAATCCGAGGGCGAGAGTCCCCGAAGAAAGTATCAAGGTCAGTAGTCACCATTCCGTTCGGTTTGCGAAAGCGGCAATTTTTCGGGCAAGGGATCGAGAGGATGTCATCAAAGGTTGCCGAGAAACGGGTGTCTCGGTCACGCTTGACGTTATGGTGGACGCATTGGAGTTAAAGAGAGTTTCCTTCAATAGGGATTTCCCACTTGGTGACGAGTTTAAGTGGGCAAGGGCAAAAAGTCTCAATCGAAAACTAGCGGCGAGCACAGTATCGTCGGAGCGATAAGCTTCGGGAATTTGATCATAGTCAATAAGGCGAACCGTTAAAATAGCATCCGCATCTTCTTGAGAATTCACAAGCCGAGCCCGTCCTTCACGAAGGATTTCCTCGCGAAGAGCACGTGACAGTAGAGCTCCGGCCTGTGGTGCGAGTGAATCATTGTGAACGACACGCACATATAGACGATCAAACGAAAGTTCGCCTGCAGGACCAAGGGCATACCGGCAACCTCCGAGCGCAAAGCAAAAGAGAAGGAAGGTTATGCCGGAAAAACGAAAAAAAAGGGAAGTAAAAGATGCCCAACGATAGCTAGACCCGTTTGCTTGACGGGTGTGGCTCATTCCTTGCCGCGCAAGTCAGCAATCCGAGCTTTGGCTTCACGAGCTGATTCCGATTCGGGAGCAACCGTAATCGCTTCTCCATAAAATTGAAGTGCAGGACGAGCCCCTAGCTCTTTCCAGCGCATAATGAAAAACTTACCGTTTTTCTCGACGAATCGACCAACGCGAAGTTTGCTCGCCGAAAGTACTTCCCGCATTCGCTGCCGTCCTTCTTCAGCTTTGACTAATCTTTCCTTGGCAGCGGCTAATCTCGCGGCAAACTCCTCGTTGTTTTCGTGACGCGACTTTGGAGGGGGAGTTTCATGAAGGATTAAATAATCTTCGTAAAAATTGAGTGCCTTAAGAGTAGCCCCTTGGTCGTAATCGGCACCTGCGACCATGTCCTCATGGATGACGGCGAGGTCATAGTAAGCTTTTTCACAGTAATGGCTCTCGGGATAAAGATTCACTAGTCGCTCGAGGGCATCGATGGCTTCATCGTCTTCACTGTCCTTACGGGCAATTTCGGCTAGTGCAGTGAGTGCTCGTGGAGCGTACTTCGGTCCTCGTGCGAGACGAGCAATCTCGTTGAGGCGGAGACGGTCCTGCTCTCCGCTCCGAAAACGAGGAATAAAGCCCCATTTACGAGGTTGCTTTTCCTTCGCCAATCGTTCGGTGAGCCTCATAAGGGCTTCGGCAACCTTGTCAAAGTCGTACTCGGTATAGGCTTCAGCGATGAGGCGCAATCGGTCAAACGCCTTGGACCAATCTCCCCGATTCTCAAGAATGCGAACTGCACGGAATAAGGCTTCCGGGCCGACTTGCACTTCGACGCCATCGCGGGTTAAACGGGCATCGGTTCTGCGTTTCGAGAATTTGTCATAGAACCCAAGGGCATCCCTTAGGTCACCTTTTTTTTCTTCCGCTTCTCCCTGAAGAAACCACTCCTTTGCTTGTTCGAATTCGATGGGATCACGGTTTTTCCCAAAAATACCAGTGCCTGGAAAGAGGTAATTCTTTTCGTCGTGTTGCTGTCGCCAAGTTCCAGGGGAACGGCGACGGTAATCTCCTGGCGAGGCAGCCCAAAGATCAGTTCCTAGTGAAACAAGTAGTAAAAGAATCGGTGTAAGGCGTAAGAAGTTCATTTTCGTTAAGATGAGTTATGCTAAAAGCGTAAAATGGCCGAAGCCCAAGTCAAGCCTGCTCCAAAGGCAACCAAAAGCCCAATTTCGCCGGATTTAAAAACACCAGAGCGCCTAGCTTCGTCCATTGCGATAGGAATAGATGCCGCAGAAGTGTTACCGTATTTCTCGAGATTGCAGTAAAATTTGTCCATCGGTATGGAAAGGCGTTGAGAAAGGCTTTCAACGATTCTTCGGTTTGCCTGATGAGGTATGACGTGGTCAACGTCATCGGGAGTCAACCCGTGTCTTTCCAAAAGAGTCCTTCCGGCATCTTCCATCACGCGTACAGCGTTCTTGAAAATCTCTCGCCCGTTCATCTTGAGAAAATGTTCCCGTTCTTGGAGAGTTTTTTCCGAGGCTGGCATGGAGGAACCGCCCGCAGGTTGACAAAGTAAAGACGGATTGGTTCCGTCCGCTCCACATAGAAAACCTTCGAGTCGAGGTCCGTCACCATCGACTCCCAAAACGGCTGCACCCGCGCCATCCCCAAAAAGCACGCATGTGGAACGGTCTTCCCAATCAATAATACTCGAAAGTTTTTCCGCTCCCACGACTAGAGCTTTTTTGTACCGACCTGAACGGAGAAGACCGTCGGCTACGTCGAGAGCGTACACAAAACCCGAGCAAGCAGCTTCCAAATCGAAGCAACAGACGTTTCGAAGACCAAGTTTATGTTGCAGAAGGCATGCCGTCGAGGGGAAGGCCATATCAGGAGTAATTGTCGCCACAACCACAAGATCAATTTCCTCAGGCGATGCATCGGCATCCTTTAATGCATTTTGGGCAGCGTGTAGGGCGAGATCACTGGTGGTTTCTTCATCTGAAGCGATTCGTCGCTCACTTATCCCGGTACGTGAAAAAATCCAATCATCGCTAGTATCCACTCTCTTGCTCAGTTCCAGGTTGGTAAGGCGATTTTCGGGGGCATGGGAACCAAGACCCAGCATTACGATGGCGGAAGAATCGGAAGTCATTAAAGAATCACTCAACTGAGTTTCCGGATGCCTCCGGACGTAGGATTTCGTTTGCAGAGGTTATGTCGGCAAGAACTTGGGTGATCATGTCGCATTGAACCAGGTCGAGGGCAATTTTTATGGCGCCACATACGTGGTGTCTGTTTGATGATCCATGTGCCTTTATTACATGTTTGCGAAGACCTAACAACGGAGCCCCCCCAAACTGTTCGGGATTGATTCTTTGCTTGAGGCTGCGGAACGCTCCCTTTGAAAGCAATGCCCCGGTTTTCCGCAAGGCGTTACGGCGCAATTCCTCATCAAGAAAACTACCGATCAACTTACTTAAGGACTCACAGGCTTTCAGCACGATATTTCCCACAAAACCATCACATACGACGACATCCACTATGTTTTCGAAAATCTGAAACCCCTCGATGAGGCCAGTATAGTTTAGGATGCTACCGTTGATGTTTTTGAGCATCTCGTGCGTTTCGTGAATGAGTTCGTTTCCCTTGCCTTCTTCGGTTCCGATTGTAAGCAGTCCTACTCGAGGTCGCACTAAACCTAACGCAACGCGTGCATAGTTTGAGCCAAGAATGGCATTCTGAGCTACGTGTATGGGTTTAGGGTGGGGGTTAGCTCCTGCATCAAGTAATGTGAAGTAGCGTTCACGACCTGGCCAAATCGTACAGAGTGCCGGTCGCTCAACACCATCAAGAGTGCGAAGACGAATAGCTCCACCCGCCATAAGGCATCCCGTATTGCCGCAACTCAACAAAGCATCCGCTTCATTCTCCTTAACCATCTCTAAAGCCCGAGCCATGGAAGAATCCTTTTTCTGCTTAATGCCCGCAATGGGCTTTTCGCCCATGGCAATAATTTCCGAGGCATGGTGCGTCTCCACATTAGCCGATGCCAAACGAGGCTTAGCTTCAATCATCGGTGCCAAGACATCTTCCTGCCCTACCACTACAAATCTGGCACTGCGAGGAGCTTCTTCGACTGCAAGTACAAGGCCCTCGAGAATTTCATCAGGTCCTTCATCGCTGCCCATCGCATCGATGGCCAACGTAACTCTAGCCTCGGACGACACTACACCGAAGCGGCCGAAAACGGCTTATAGTTCGAGATCGAGAACTTGTCGTCCGCGATACTGGCCCGTTTCCGGGTTCACGCGGTGAGGACGGATAACGGAACCGTCCGCATCTTTGGCAAGTTGTGGTGCTGTGAAACGATTAGCTCCACGCCTTTTACGGCTGCGTTGCTTGGAGTGTTTACGCTTTGGTTGACCCATGGTGGATGGAATTGGTAGGTATTAAAAGTCTGCTTCGTCTTTGAAAACATTCTTATAAAATCACTTCATGGACCGTCAGTCAAGCTCACGAACTAAACCAGCATATCCATTCCAATCATCGCAAAAATAACAGCTGCGAGCACAATTCGATACCAAGCAAACAGGGCTAATCCTCGGCGAGAAAGGAAACCGACCAACCACCGAACGGCTAAGGCTGCGGAAACGCCTGCAACGAGACAACCCAATAAAACAGGGCCAAGTTCAAGGTGCTCAACCATTTCGCCACCTCTGGTAACTGTCTTGTAGCCTGCCGCGGCCGTCAAAGTAACTAGTCCGAGCAAAAAGCTGAATTCCGCCGCTTTTGCAGGACGCAATCCCACCAGATACCCGCCCACGATAGTCATCATGGAACGACTTGTACCCGGCCACATCGCCACGCATTGCATGAGACCAATAAGGAAGGCTCCCATTGGTCGCATATTGCTAAGCTCCGT
>CAZXKR010000058.1:0-7401 GCA_964641305.1 uncultured Puniceicoccaceae bacterium
GAGGAATGTTGGAAAGGTTTTCCAGCTTATCTGATTCTTCGCGGGTATTCGTGGGGGTAACCACGGCATTCAATGCCGATTCAGCTTTGGCAAGTTCACTTCCGCTGATCTCAGTCGTAGCTTTCTCGGGGACGGCATCGGACTCGGCATTCGGGGAAAAGGCGGCAGCCTTGGCGACGGCGAAATCGGCGGAAGGAGCGACAACGTCGGGTACATCTTCTCCCTTTTCCACTTCAGAGCGCCCCTCGAGACTAACGGCCATGGATGATTGTGCTGGAGCTTTATTTTCGGCCAGAGGAACGCCAGTAAGGTTTTCCAGCTTATCTGATTCTTCGCGGGTATTCGTGGGAGTAACCACGGAATTCAATGCCGATTCAGCTTTGGCAAGTTCACCTCCGCTGATTTCAGTCAAGGCTTTCTCGGGTAGGGCCTCGGATTCGGTATTCGGAGAAAAGGCGGCGGCCTTGGCGACAGCGGAGTCGGCGGAAGGAACCGCGACGTCAGGTGCATCATCGCCCTTTTCCAATTGGGTGCGCCCTTCGAGCTTGAGGGCAAGTGAAGACTGGGATGTACTGTTGTTCTCGGACAACGGAAGTTGAGAAAGGTTTTCCAGCTTATCTGATTCCTCACTGGCGTTCTTGGGTGCCTCCACGCTCTTGAGGGCGGACTCGGCCATGGCCAGCTCCCCGCCACGTATCTCAGCCTCGGCTCTTTCGGGCGAATCGTTGACCTCGGCATTGGGCGAAAGATCAGCGGCCTTGGCTACGGACTCATCCGAGGTGGGGGCCTGTACTTGGGGAACGTTTTCAGCCTTTTCAATTTGTCGATCACTCTCGAGGGTAACCTCGACACGAGCCGAAGTCTCGGCAGGCTTCAATTCGAGATCTGTGACCTTGGCCAATTTCTCAGGTGTAGGTTGTGATGAAGATTCGGGAGCTTCAACCGGTTCAATGGCAGATGTTTCGGATAACTCGGCCTGTTCTTGAATCTTGAGGGCGGGAGCTTTCTCGGCAACGTCTTCCAGAGGTTCGATGGGGGTGTTGGCGCGCGTGGATTGAGCGGCGTCGCTGAACTCAACGAATTTAGGTTCAGCCTGTGCCTCCACTGGTTCCGCCTGTTCGAGGCGGAAGGTGGGGAGCGCAAATGAAAGGGCCTTGAGAGGTTGCGTCTCGGGCTTCGAAAGGGTCTCGGCAGGAAGCTCGACCGGATTGGGAGGAGGCGGAACCTCCATTCGTAGGGCAGGTTGGGTCTCAACGACAAAGGAGTCCTCGATCGGTTCAGTGGACGGAGCTTCGACCGCTTCGGTTGGAACCTCGACAGGTTCGACGTATTGTCGAACAATTTCGACCTCCTTCGATTCTTGGACTTCGGGTAGTTCCGTCGTCTCCTCTCGGATATCGAGAGCCTCCTTCTCCATGGCAAGAGCATCGACATCGAGATTCGCCTCCATGACAGTGGCCTCCTTCATCTCGATGACTTCCTGAACCAACTCCTTGAGGCTAAACAGAAGAGCAAGCACCACGTGAAAGATGACGGAACCGATCATGCAACGAGCACGAAGACCGACCTCTCCCATCTCTTTGGCTTTGGCCCATTTGCGGAAGAGATAATAAAGAGCAGCTATACTGGCTAGAAGGAGAAGCAGCCACCACTTCATGCTATCAAGGAAGCGCCAAAACCCTCCTGCGGAATCCTCGTCTAGTCGCATGGGGGCAACTTCGCGAGCCACGGTGCGGAAAATGCCGAAATGACGTACACCCGACGGGCGAGCGAGGTCAGGCGTTCGATCGGAGCTAAAAAGTAATCGGTGCCCCTCCATGGTAAGGGCGGGGTCCATGTCGTCGAAAGCAGTGTTGACGGGGATTCCAAGATTTTCCGGAGGAAGAATCTCACCTTCGTATACACGACTACGGTAAATGTCGTAGCCCCCTTCCCCGCCCTTGCGGTCGGAACTGAAATAGAGAAAATCGCCACGAGCGCTGAGAGAAGTCTGACCTTCGTTGGACGTAGTGTTGAGAGCATGAACTCGCTCAGCAGGATCAAACTCCGGAGTGGCGGAAATCTCTTCCGTCGCAGCTGAAAAGCGAGCGAAAAAGAGATCGTAATCCTCCTCGAATCGAAGTTCGCGAAGGGTACCCTTCCATGCATCCTTCTCCTTTTCAGTCAAGGCACGCTTGGGTCTGTTGGAGGAATAATAAAGTTGGCCCGAAAAATCATGGAAAGCGGGATCATATTCGTGAAAGGCGGAATTAACGTTTTCGCCTAGGTTTACGGGGTCGCCCCAAGCTCCGTCAGTTCCCCGAGGAGCAACCCAAACATCAAAACCGCCAAGACCTCCCTCGCGATCGGAGACGAAGTAAAGAAGTTTACCATCGGGAGTGAGAGCAGGTCCGATTTCAGAGGATGCGGTGTTCAGCTCATCAACGGGACGGGGATTCGCCCATGCCGTCCCGTTCCAGTCCATGGTCCAAAGGTCGGCTCCTTCTCCCGGCCGTCCCTTTACGAAAACCAAGGAACGATTGTCCGCCGTAAGCGTGGGATCGTAAAAGTCCTCCGACTTGTTAAAATCGATAGAAATAGGCGAGGGAGTTTCCCACACTACGTCGCGCAATTGCGCCCAATCGGCATCTTGGCGCACCGCCACGCCATCGACATAGACGTTTGGCCTGACGAGTCCCCAAACCAGCAGAGCGATAAATGCGGTTGCGATGCTTCCGACAATCCACAGGCGCTTCTTGTCGCTGGCGAAAGATCGCCATGCGGCCAAGGCTTGCTCTCTCCATTCTGAAGACTGCTTCGGCTGTTGCGGTTCTTCACTCATAAACCCAGCTTCAATTGGCGACGGAAAGCTTGTACTGGTATCCGATATTTGCGTCGTTGAAACCAACTTCCTTGCAACAAGCCATGGCCATGGCAACCGCTTCGTGATAGGCTTTTCGATCACCTCGCAAAAGCACTTTCTGCCCCGCGTTTGACTCGAGTGCACGGGTCAATTCTTCACGCATGGCGCCCAAGTCCATCGTTTCATGGCGTTGCGTCACGGGGTTGTTCACCAAGTAGGAACCATCCGCATGGACATTGATGGTAATCGTCTTGGGTTTGGCGCTCAGACTGGAAGGCGCCACCGAACTTTCGGGGAGGTTTACCGACTGGTCGGTCTCCTCTTCCGTGAAGGTGGCAGTGGCAAGGAAAAAGATGATCAGTATGAACATGACGTCCAAGAGGGACGAGATATTGATGACATTATCCTCCGAAGATTCATCTCTATTAATTCTCATGACTTGTCCTAGGTCGGGAATTAAAACATTTGACAGCTCAGGCTGCCGCTACGGCAGGCTTGGCTGATGCGGTCTTGGACTTTGCTCTAGGCTTCCTAGCAGGGGGCTTCTTGTCGCCGGAAGCGTCGGACCCTACGTGTTCGAGAAAATCCACGGCTACGTCGTCGATCTCATCGACAAGAGAATCGATTTTCCCAGTCAGGATTTGGTGACATATCAAAACCGGAATGGCCAAGGTGAGACCGGCGGCAGTGGTCACAAGCGCTTCATAAATCCCGGTGGCAAGAGTATCTGCCTTGCCCGCCCCTGCTGCGCTTGCAGCCTGGAAGGCGCCGATCATACCATAGACCGTACCGAGCAAGCCGAGCAAAGGAGATATAGTCGCAACAGCAGAAAGCGGTCGCACCTGTCGTTTCATTTTGCCGACTTCGCGAGCACCGGCATCTTCGATGGCTTTTTCGATGACTTCATCCCCTTTTCCTATTTTGGGAATGCCGGCCTTGAATATTCGTGAAACGGGACCCCCTACTTGCTCGCAATAAGCCAAACCACTGTCCACGTCGTCACCTTTTGATCCGAGACTTTCTCGCAACTTGGCGCGAAAACCCGATGGCATCAATTGATCCCGTCTAAGGGCTAGAAACTGCCAGATGGCAACGTAAACGGCCACCACTGAACAAAGGCCGATGGGGATCATGAGCATACCGCCTTTTGCGATGAGATCGAGAAGGGTTTGAGATTCGGGCGGAGTTCCACCTGCGTTGGCAGCTTCGGCAGCCACGTCTCCTTGAGCGAGGAGTTCGGTCCCAAAAGGCATTGCCACAAACGACATGGCGCAAACGAAGAGGAAAAGAGGAAGACGATAATTATTCATGGTATGTGTGCTTCGGATTATTTCAGAGAAAAGAAAAAATTTCATGACCCTATCTTGGCAATTAGGTTCTTGGCGGCGGAGGCAGCAGTGGTCTCCGGGTATTTCTTAACGATTTGCTCGTAATTGGCCTTGGCTTTTTGAGGTTCGCCCTTGGCTTCCAAGGCTTTCCCCATCTCAAGGAGCGCTCGGGAAGCCCATTTCGGGTAGGCGTAATTCACTTCTACCTTGACGAAGGACTTGATGGACTCGTCGTATGCCTTGGAAACAAATTGGCACTCGCCTATCTGGAATTGGGCACGAGCCGATGTTTCGTCTCGATCTCCGGTAGCGAGAACTTCTTGGTATCGCTTAATCGCGTCGGGATAACGGTTTTGGTTTTCCAATGCCCATCCAATTCCAAAACGGGCTCTCTGAAGAAATTCACTGGTGCCGTAAGTCCGCAGGAACTCCTCGTAGCATCGTTGAGAGTCCGGCCAACGATTAGTAAAGCCCTCGGTTTCACCTTGGCGGAGGAGGGCCTGCTCATGTAGACCCTCTTCGGTCTTCCCGGCTTTGACCACTCGGAAAAAATGCTGCCTGGCAGGTTCGTAATCCTTCATGCGCAAACGAGCTTCGCCTGCCTGATAGGAAGCCATGACCAGTTTCTCGGACTTTGGGTTGAGGGCGATCATATCCTCGAAGGCTTTGGCAGCGGCTTGATCTTCACCCAGATTGAAACGATTCCAGCCCACTCGATAGAGAACACGCTCCTTAAGATCGGGGCGGGTAGCTTGCGGCAAAAGTTTCTGTAGACGAGCAACGGAAGCGGCATACTCCTTGGCCTCAAATTCCAACTCCGCCAACTCAAAGGAAACATCGAGAATGAGATCGCCCTTAGGAAACTCAGATACAAGTGAGTCATAAAGCCTGCGTGCGTTTTGAGGTCTTTCCAGGCCTTTTTCACACCACGCGGATTCATAGTATGCGCGTTCTCGCAAGGGTGATGACTTGTCACCTGAGAGAACGGCTTGAAAACGCTTCAATGCATCAGCAAATTGATTATCACGAGCCAAGGAGATTCCCAAATAAAAATGAGCCTGCCCTGCTTTTGCATGGGACGGAGACTTCTTAAGGAATCCGTCGAGCACGGGTTTTGCCTTGGCGAACTCCTCTTCGAGGGCAAGTAACTTGCCGTACTGAAGCGTGGCGTCCGAAGCCAACTCGTGCTGAGGGTGCCGGGTAGAGAGGGCTTGAAAACGGGCAAGCGCATCCGCTCGGTTGTCCTCCGATAGGGCAACGTAACCCAAGAAGTAAATGGCATGCGGGGCGAACTTGGATTTCTCAGCGGGCAAGAGAATCTTCTTTGCCTCGGCAAATTGCTTGGCTTCGTAAAGGAGTCGCCCAAGTTCAACGGAAGCATGGGCGGCATGCTCTCCCTTACCATGGTTGGCAAGCATCTGGCGCAATGTTTGTATCGCTCCATTCGCATCACCATCATTCTCTCGAGATTTCCCCAGCTTGAAAAGGGCAAGACCTACATTGGGGTCCTTCGATTGGGTCTGAGCAAAGTTCTGAAACTGAGCGATAGCTTTCTTCCAATCCCCTTGATTGAAGTAACAATCTCCAGCGAAATAGCGGAGCTGTGCGAATGCAAGACCCTTGGGATTCTTACTCAGCAAGGGTTCCAACATCGATAAAGACTCCGGCCACTTCTTTTCCTGATAACGGATTTGACCTATGCGAAACCGGACCACGTCTTGTCGATCGGGAAGAATTCCCTTAACTTTGAGCAGGCTTTCATACGATACGACCGCATCGCCGAAACGTTCCAACAGGAAGAGGTTTTCAGCCCGAATGAAAAGAACTTCGGGGGCATTTTCATCATCTTTGTGACTGGAAAGGAACACTTCGCAACGCGTTAAACTTAACGCGTAGCTCTTGGTTTGGTGAAGCGAATATGCCTCCATCCAAAGAGAGTTGGAGGCCAGCGGCCCCTTCTTGTCCACCTTGGCGAAGATTGGAGCAGCTTCGGCAAACTTTTCGCCTTGCATCAGCGCAGTGGCGTAATCGTAACGAAGGTCATCGCCTAGATCGCCTGCTCCAAAACGATCAACAATAGGCTTCAAGGACTGCTCGGCTTTCACGAAATCCTTGTTTCGCAAGTGCGACCGACCCAACCAAAGTCCTGCCTCGGCTCCGATTTCGGAATCTCCGACAAGTCCGACTAAAGCTTTGACGGCATTGTTAAGATCTTTTTTCTCAAGATACGACCGACCAAGGTAAAGATTTGCACGAGCAACAAGCTCGGAACTCTTGTTTTTCTTAACGAAATCCCCTAATTCACGGATGGACTGATCGTAATTTCCATCTAGAAAGTATACGTAACCGAGCCTGTAATTAGCTTCAAGAGAACGACCTCCGTCTTGCTTGCGAGCTTGATCATAATACTTTACGGCATTCTTGTAATCCTTCTCCTGCCGAAAGCATTCGGCAAGCAGGAAGGAAACGTCCTGAGCAAAATCAGCGGGAGTGTCCTTATCCTTCACCAATCGATCAAGAATGGTCTTGGCTCCGGGGAAATCCTTCAATTCGAAACGGGCCAGAGCTCCCTGCAGGGAACAACGGTGAGCAACCGGAGACTTCGGTGCTCTACGATAAGCCTCATCAGTCGCCTTTACGACTTGCTCCCACTTACCTTGATTGTACAGAGCCTCGGCATAACCTGCATAAGCATCCGCTAAGTGAGCAGGATTCTTGTCTCCGGCAATAGTCGCGGAGAAAGCCTTTTCCGCATCGGCATGCTTACCAAGACTTAGCAGACAATTGCCTCGCAAGTTGTGAATTGGTGCGAGGGCAAGAATTTCTCGATTATTAGCAATTCGGGCAAAAACGGGTTCGGCCTCTGCAGCTTTCCCCGACTGGAAGAGACACAACCCCAAGCCCAGATTGGCAAAGGGAGCCTTTGGATGCTTGCCATGCTTACCAAGAAAGGATCGGAACTCATCCACTGCCAACTCGTACAGACCCCGATTGTAAAGAGCGTTAGCGCTAAAATAAAGGTCAAGGGCAGGATCCTTTTTTGTTTTGTTTTGCCCAACGAGCGAAAAAATCGGCAAAAAAACAGAGCTTAACGAGAGAATCCAAAGTATGAGAACGGGAAAACGAAAAGGAATCAAAGTGAGGACCATGAGTTCAAGTTGGAAGTTTTACAGAAGTGTTACGCTACTCTAAACTTGAAACGACTAGTTTTCGTCTTTTACAAACGAAAAC
>CAZXKR010000059.1:0-7374 GCA_964641305.1 uncultured Puniceicoccaceae bacterium
TTGGAAATGAGGATTTCTCTAAACGATGGGAAGGGAATGAAAACTAGGTAGGACTAGCAAACCATTGCAAACGAAAAGTCAGGTGTTTGGCGAATCAGTCTTTGGATTGCCCATCCCTTGTCTTTGTGCCTATCCTAATGACTTGCATGTCAAAGACCCCACAAGAAGATTCCGTAGCCGTTATCGTCGGCGGCACAACCGGACTTGGACTTTCGGCATCCCGAGCCTTGGTTCAGTCGGGATGGAAAGTGGCTTTGCTTGGTCGAAATGCCGACAGTCTGGAATCCGCGCTCTCGGAATTGGGTGATGCCGCACTCGGTATTGCGGCTGACGCCTGCAACCCCGGCGCCGTTCCAGAACTGATTGACAAAACGGTCACTTCCTTCGGGCACGTCAGCGCACTTTACCATGTAGCGGGCGGAAGCGCTCGCTCAAGTGGAGACGGCCCCCTCCATGAATTGACAGATGAAGGATGGCATCGAGCACTAGACCTCAATCTGACTTCCTTAATCTATTCAAATAGGGCAGCCATTCGTCGTTTTCGCCAACAAGGGAAAAGAGGTGTTATACTTAACATGGGCTCAGTTCTCGGCTTTAGTCCCTCCCCCGCTCATTTTGCAACTCACGGATACGCTGCGACCAAGGCGGCTGTCATGGGCTTCACCAAATCGATAGCATCCTATTACGCCAAAGAGAACATCAGGGCCAATGTGATAGCCCCTGCTCTCGTCGAAACTCCGATGTCCGAAAGGGCAACAAGCAACGAGTCGATCAAGAGCTACGCGCAAAGCAAGCAGCCATTAGATGGAGGACGAATTGGTATGCCCGAAGACTTGGACGCAGCTGTTCTTTACTTGTTGTCGGAGGACTCCAAATACGTCACCGGACAAGTCTTGTCAGTGGATGGCGGATGGAGCGTTTCCGAGGGGCAATTCAAGGGATGAAATTGGCCGCAGGAATCGACTTGGGCGGAACGAGAGTAAAAGGCATCGCCCATGATCTCGAACTTGAAGAGGAACTTGAGCGCACCATTCTATCAACGAACGATGGGAAATTCTTTGACGAAGACCCGTCGTGGGCAAACGCCATTCGAGATTTGTTGGATGAGTGGGAAACGCGATTCGAGAATCAGTTCGCCTCTATTGGCATCGCCTCTCCGGGACTGACGGCGAAAGATGAACGCAGCATTGCTTTCATGCCGGGAAGATTGGACGGCATTGAAAATTTGGTCTGGGAAGATTTTCTAAGCACTTCGGCAAGAACATGCGTGGTCAATGATGCCCACGCTGCACTTCTAGGAGAAACTTGGCAAGGCGCCGCCAAGGGATGCAAAGACGTCGTCTTGCTAACAATAGGCACTGGGGTTGGTGGAGCGGCCATGACTGATGGACGCCTTCTCCGTGGCCATTTGGGCCGTGCGGGTCATTTCGGACACCTGTCCCTTGATCCCTTTGGCGAAAAAGACATTTGCGGAACACCGGGCAGCCTCGAGGATGCCATCGGCGACTGCACGATTGAAAAAAGATCGAATGGTCGTTTCACTCGAACAAAAGAATTAGTGGATGCTCATTTGACGGGCGACAAAGAAGCCGGCGAAATCTGGCTACGGTCAATTCGGCACCTTGCAGCCGGAATCACCTCTTTGACAAATGCATTGGATCCGGAAGTTGTTATTTTGGGAGGTGGCATCGCCAATGCCGGAGAATCCCTGCTTGCACCGCTATGTTCATATCTCGACGACATGGAATGGCGACCGGCTGGTAATCGCATATCCATTCGCATCGCAGAACTCGGAGAATGGGCGGGCGGCATCGGAGCGTTGCGCCATGCTATGATTTGTTGAACCCCAACTAATATAAAATGAAACCGATTTTCGATTACTTGAATTGCTCGGAAAAGCTCATCGATACCGTAAGAAGCCAAGTCGACTCATTGGCCCTGGCAGCCTCCTGGTTTGCCGACACCATCTTGGCCGAACGCATGGTTCACGTGTTCGGCTCGGGGCACAGTCGAATAATGGTAGAGGAGATGTGGCCTCGCTACGGATCGTTTCCCGGGTTCAATCCCATAGTGGAACTTTCCCTCACGCACCATACGCAAGTGGTTGGAGCCAATGGGCAAAGACAGGCCATGTTTTTGGAAAACGTTTCGGGTTTGGCGGGTCGTATCCTAAGAAATTTCGCATGCTCCGAACGGGATGCTGCTTTGATAATCTCATCCAGCGGTTGCAATGTCGTGCCCATCGAGATGGCGGAAGAATTCAGGAAGCAAGGCATCCGCGTCGTGGCCATCGTAAGCAAGGCTCACCTAAGTGTAAGCGAAAGCAAGCGGGAGGATGGCAAGAAACTGGATGATTTTGCTGACTTGGTTTTGGATACGGGTGCGCCTGCCGGAGACGCTATGGTTGAAGTCGAGGGTCTGGATTTTCCCGTTTCGCCGGGATCCACGGTGGGGGGCTGCCTTATTGTCAATGCGATCAAAAGTCAGCTAGCGCGCTTATTGACTGAAGCGGGGAAACCTCCCAAGGTCCTTACCGCAACCTGCCGAATCGGCAAGGAACGGGCAGCGGAAATCTTTGAATCTGCTTACGACGAACATTCTCGCCTCTTGGCCAAAACATACGAAAAACTTGGCTAATAATCCGAACTTTATCATGAAGGAGCAACCCCTGCGTACAACCGTAATAGGCAGTTATCCATTTCCCGGATGGTTATTGCATGCCAGCGAAAACTTGGATGCCTTCGGCTCAAACGACATAGCGGAAGCTCAGGATGATGCCGTAACCGCTGCCTTGAGCGACCAATTGTCATCGGGACTCGATGTCGTGACAGACGGGGAACAGACTCGATTTGACTTCAACCTTTCTTTTTACGGTTATCTCGAAGGAATCTCGCTGGAAGGCGAATCTCCACGTAAGTTTGGTCCGCCCGCCCATGACCAACGGGGCAAGCATGAGATCACCGGGGAGTTGTTGGCGCCAAAGGGACTGGGAGCCGTGGAAGAATTCGAACGACTTAAAAATATAGCAGGCCCTCTGCTGGAAGAACGACAAGCCCCCCCCGTCCTCAAGGCCTCGGTTCCCGGACCTTTTACCTTGAGCGGACGTCTTCTGCCAAATGAACAATATCCCGACCGCTACGCCATCACTGAAGCCTTGCTTCCGATCGTGCAAAAAGAACTGGAAAACCTAGTTGCGGCAGGCTGTCAGGAACTGACCGTGGACGAACCCTCAATGAGTTGCTATGCATACAACTCGGACACAAAGCGATTCGTTGATATCTTCAACCGTACCGTGGAAACTGTCGTGGGAAAAACTCGCCTGAGTACTCATCTTTGCTTTGGCAACTTCAAGGGCCATGCCGTTGGATATAGACGCATTGCCCCAATGTTGCCCGACTTTCTGGACTTTAGCGTGGACGAAATTCACGTCGAAATGGCAAACCGTGAATTCGCCGAAATCGAGCGGATCGCAGAGATTGCGGAGCGGATGGACGTCGCAGTAGGGATCGTAGACGTTAAAAGTTATTACGTCGAAACCCCCGAAGACGTTTTGGACAGAGTCAAGCTTTGCCTGAAACACGCCCCCGCCGAACGGCTATCCTTCGCGCCCGACTGCGGGCTTAGCCAAACGGCTCGCTGGGCCGCAAAAAAGAAACTGAAAAATATGGTGGAAGGCGTCCGGAGAGCTCGTAAGGAACTAGGCTTTCAATGATCGAGCCCCTTCTTCAAGACAATGCCTTTCTGGAAGCGGTTGGACAGGCGAAATCGGATCGCAACTTTTTCCTTTGGTGGGTCGGTCAAAGCGGATTCCTAGTCAAATGGCGAGGCAAACAATTGTTGTTCGACCCATATCTATCCGATTCCCTGACAAGAAAATATGCAGACAGCAAAAAACCGCACGATCGCCTGACTGAAATCGTAGTACGACCAGAATTGCTCGAGGGCGTACAATTGGCCACCTCCAGCCACAACCATACAGACCATCTTGACGCAGAGACACTTCACCAACTCCTTGTCGCCAATCCCGAACTAACCCTTGTCCTGCCAACCGCCAACGTGGACTTCGCAAACGATCGCCTGAAAAGCAATCCTCCGACCTTTCTGCCGGTAGATGCGGGTGAAACTGTCGAATCTCATGGCTTTTCGATAACCGGGATTCTCGCCGCTCACGACGAAATCCAACTGGATCAAAACGGGAGGAGCCATTTTATCGGCTTCGTGGCAAAATTCGGACCTTGGACAATCTATCATTCCGGTGACACTCGATGGCACAATCGCTTAGTCCCCGATCTTCTGCCGCATGCGGTGGACGTCGCCCTAGTTCCGATCAATGGCTATAAACCTGAGCGTCATGTCGCAGGAAACTTGAACGGCACGGAGGGCGCCTGCCTCGCAAAAGCCATTGGGGCCCGAATTGCCATCCCTCACCATTTCGAAATGTTCGCCTTCAACACCGAAACTCCCGAGGAATTCGAACAGACTGCAAAACGCTTGGATCAACCCGTCAAAGTTCTTCAAGCAGGCGAAACTTGGTGCTCGGACCAATTGCCGGAGATTAATCAAGCATAAGATAAAGTGAGCAAGACTTGGAAAGTTGCAGGCATCAACTTCGACCACATGCACATGGGAGACCTTTTGCGAATGGTCCAAGAACATCCCAATGCTGAAATCGTGGGCATTTGCGATGAGCAAGAGTCCCGAATGCAAGCCAGTGCCGACAATTTCGGCATTCCAACGGAACATATTTTTACTGACTACAGAGCTTGTCTTGAAAAAACCCAGCCTGATTTCGCAATCCTCTGTCCCGCCACCGCCGAACATGGCGATTGGACGGAAAAGGTTGCACCCTACGGCGTGGACATTGTGGTCGAGAAACCTTTTGCCGCCTCTCTCGCTGAAGCCGACCGGATGATTGCAGCAGTCGAGATGACGGGTAAGAAACTCGCCATCAACTGGCCCATGCGATGGGATTCCTCCCATGTAACTGCTCATCGGCTACTCAACGAGGGAAGGATAGGGAAATTGACCGAAGTGCATTACTACGATGGAAACCGTGGACCGCTATACCACTTGGCGGACAAAGTGGAAGTCAATCCAACGCAGAAAGAAAAAGCCGACAGCTGGTTTTATCAAAAGGATCGCGGAGGAGGCTCGCTCCTTGATTACTTGGGCTACGGCGTGACCCTCGGCACTTGGTATCACGGCGACGACAAGCCCTTGGAGGTAACCTCCGTAACCGATCTGCCCAACGGACTAGAGGTGGACGAGCACAGCATGACCATCGTTCGTTACGACGTGGGTCTCTCCAAATACGAAACCCGCTGGGGAACCTTCACCGACCCATGGATTCATCAACCTCAACCCAAGTGCGGCTTTGTCTTGAAAGGAACCAAAGGCACCATTTCCAGTTACGACAAGGAATCCACAATCCGCATTCAAACCGAGGATTGCCCACAGGGACAAGATCTCCCTGCCGATGATCTGTCGAAAACTTTTGAGAACCCTATCCAATACTTCATCCACTGCCTAGCTAACAATGCTCCCGTTGAAGGTCCACTAGACCCTGCGGTTTGCCGAATCGGCCAACGCCTAGTTGATGCAGCACGGCAATCAGCCAAAGAAAAACGCACCATCACTTTGCTAGGCAAGTGAAGCCTTAGGGTATACAAAGGCTCGACGTAGTGACCGAATAACTGCAACAATCCATCTCTATAAGAATCAGTTTGCTAACCGTCCGCCTCCTATGAATTCAAATATACGCCTCCGCCTTAGCATAATGATGTTCCTCCAACTTTTTGTATGGGGAACTTGGTTCACTACTTTGGGGTTGGCCCTATCAAGCAATGATATGAGTGATGTTATTGGAGGGGCTTATGCCGCTGTGCCAATCGCCGCCATTATTGCACCACTATTCCTAGGTTTGATTTCAGATCGTTTTTTCAACTGCGAAAAAACCATGGGTATACTGCATCTAATTGGGGGCGGTCTATTGCTTTTGGCACCTTCTTTGATCGCCGAGGGACAAGGGGACACCCTGAGCTGGATAATCACCCTGCACATGCTTTGCTATATGCCCACTCTGGCGCTCAGCAACACAGTGGCATTCTCGAATATTGATGATCGCAACAAGTTTCCGGCTCTACGCGTATGGGGAACGATTGGATGGATTGCAGCCGGGTTGGTGGTCGGTGGGTTGGGCATGTCCAGTAGCCCAGAAATTTTCACACTGGGAGCCTTTTCGGCAATCTCCCTTGGAGTTCTTTGCTTTTTTATGCCGAAAACTCCACCTCCGGCAAAGGGCAAGCCGATTAACATAGGCACACTTTTGATGTTTGATGCCTTTAAAATGTTGGGCAACCCTTCCTTTCTAGTATTCATTATTTGCTCGGCATTAATCTGCGTACCTCTTGCATATTACTTCGCTTACACTGCAGTTTATTTGCCCCAGATAGGATTCCAAGCCCCGGCGTCCACCATGGCTCTGGGTCAAGTATCGGAGATTTTCTTCATGCTGCTGGTTCCGTTTTTCTTCCGAAAATTTGGCGTTAAAATCATGATCTTGATTGGAATGCTAGCTTGGGTCGCCCGTTACATGTTATTTGCTTTTGGCGCTCCCGATCAGGTGGTGTGGATGATTCTTCTTGGAGTTGTTCTCCATGGAATCTGTTACGACTTTTTCTTTGTCACCGGTTTCATGTACGCAGACAAAAAAGCCCCAAAGGAAGTCAGGAGTCAGGCCCAATCCCTTCTAGTATTTTTCACTCAGGGCGTAGGAATGTTCTTTGGCTATAAGATTGCCGGGGCAAAATTTGAAGCAGTGAAAGAAAGTTCTAATTCCCTTGCTGGTGCCATCGAGAGCCCCACCTTTGGTTTTTGGGAATCATTTGGGAAAATGTTTCTTGCCGAAAAACCGAATCCACCAGGCACGCTGGCACAAGATGCGATGGCGAACTGGAAAACATTTTGGATGTTTCCTGCAATTATGGCTTTCGTGGTAGCCGGCATTTTCCTCGTAGCATTCTTTGACAAGAGCAATGCCAAGGAGGAATTGGATCATGAAAAAAATTAAGTCCTGCTTTCGTTGCACTCAATAAATTCAAATCTTCCAACTCCTCAATCTCGAATGGCCTAGGAAAATTTATCGTAAGATTGACATAAAATCCGCTTAACAAATTACAAGTGTCTCAATACTCTTGAACCATAAAACCGAAATTACAAATTTCCCAAAAATAGAATCATGAAAGACATTCCAAGCTCCTCCCGTCGCAAATTCCTGAAAACCAGTTCCGCCCTTTCCGCGAGCACTCTACTGGCAGCTCCTCATGTAGCCCGAGCCGCAAAAAACGACAAGACGCTAAAGATCGGACTGGTTGG
>CAZXKR010000060.1:0-7337 GCA_964641305.1 uncultured Puniceicoccaceae bacterium
AAGCATACAGCATGGGCTTGGCCGTGAGTAGGCAAAATGACTTAAGCCTAGTCATTTCGTCGTCATCCATGGGAAGGAGGTTGGCTGGTTTCCCTTCGTCCAGATGTGGGGCTAGGCGTTCTAGCAATGCGACGCTTAGAGCGGCGTCCTTGTCTTGTCCGCGCGCCTTTTTGATTGTTTTCTGATGTTGGCTTTCCACGGACTCGGCATCGGCAAGCACAAGTTCCGTCATTATGACCTCGGCATCCCGGAGGGGGTCGACTCCACCCATGTTGTGGATCACGTCTTCGTCCTCAAAACAGCGTACGACATGCACGATGGCATCTACTTCACGAACATTTGCGAGAAATTTGTTTCCCAGACCTTCTCCCTTGCTGGCGCCCTCAACTAGACCCGCAATGTCAACCATCTCAATCGCTGCAGGAATAATTGTGTCAGTACCTACTATTTCGGCTAAAGGGCCTAGTCGTTCGTCAGGCACTTGAACCACCCCGACGTTCGGGTCGATCGTACAAAACGGGTAATTAGCCGCCTCCGCTTTACGACTCTTGGTCAAAGCGTTAAAAAGGGTACTTTTGCCGACATTGGGCAAACCTACTATTCCGGCTCGTAGCATAATTGGCGAAAAGTACAAATCATGCCCGAGACTTCCAGTTCGGTCAAGAAGGCAAGACGTGAATCGTAACCTTTCGCGTTGACTGTAGCCGACTAGTTTTTAATTTAGTCCCCTTACTTTGTGGCGATAGTAGCTCAGTTGGTTAGAGCACCGGCTTGTGGTGCCGGGGGTCGCCGGTTCGAATCCGGTCTATCGCCCCAGTTCCTCTTCCTGAAGATAGTTCTCCTGAGTCCACAATGCCCGCCCGTTTTCTTGCCTGCGACCTTGGTGCCGCTCCTGGAATCATAGCCGCTTCCTTCCCTCCGCGAATCTTCATGCCCGAGCAAAAGGAGACTTGGGCTGCTGCAAACAATCGTTTTACTCAGCTCTGCCGTACCTCGTAACGCCCTGTTCATTTGTGAGTCGGTTTATTTCCGAATTGCCCGGGTCTCTCAACTATGTTACTTGAAGTGCCGATGAGGATCGTTTTCTGCTGGTTGCTTGCCTGTTTTTCCGGTTTTTCCACCGCTCAGGCAGGAATTTTTGATAAACAGCCAAAAGCTCTGGAGACGCTTAACCTTTCCTATGGCAAGCACGAGAGGCAGGTTCTCGACGTGGTGCATGTGGAGGGTGCAAAGGATTGCCCCGTAATACTTTTTTTTCATGGAGGCAGTTGGCGTTGGGGTAGAAAAGACTACCACCGAACCATCGGGAAACAGTTCGCGAAAGCGGGCGTGGTTTTTGCCACTGCCAATTATCGCCTTTATCCCGAGGTCCGCTTCCCCGCGTTTCCCGAGGATGCCGTTCTTGCCGTTAAGTGGTTGCGGAACAACGTCGTTAAATTCGGTGGCGACCCGAAAAAAATATTCCTCATGGGGCATTCGTCGGGTGCCCACAGCATGGCATTGGTGGGACTTGACGAAAGTTATCTTAAAAAGATGGGCGGAGACTTTTCCTGGATCAAAGGTGTGATCGCCATGTCCTGCCCCTATTATTTTGATCCGTCAAAGGAGTTTCTCTACCGAGACGTCTTTGACGTCGGTAAGGACCACAAGGAATTCATGCCCCTGAATCATGTGGACGGTGGGGATGAACCTCCGATTCTCGTCATGCATGGACTGTTCGATCCCCTTGTCGCCGTTGAACGAGCCGAGGTATTCATCAAGAAGGTCCGTGCTGCAGGAGGGAAGGTAACGCGTAAGATTTACTCCTCTCATGGGCATTTCTCTCTAGTTCGTCGAACCACCTCGTGGCACATATGGCCCAAGCCTTTCCTCAACGACGTAGTCGGCTTTGTGCGAGAAAACGAATGATAATGATTTAGGCGTTTTTGCCCGTCAGTCTCTGCTTGATTCGTTTGCGGATTCGTTCGCCGAGAAAATCCAAGAGGGTCACGACGAAGAGAATGCACAAGAGCACCGTGCTGAATTTGTCCCAACTATTGGGCGAATCGGCATAAAGTTTAAGGTGCAGTCCGATTCCACCGGCTCCCACGTAGCCAATGATGCTTGCCGAGCGCACGTTATACTCCAGCATCCACAGAGAGTGACTCCATATCAAGGGTTTCACGTTTGGCCAGAGCCCGTACTGAAAGGCTTGCAGGCGGCTCGCTCCTATGTCGCGGAGCGCTGACCGCACGCGAACATCGGCCGCCTCAAATGCCTCGCTGTAGAACTTACCGAGGTAACCGATGCTATAGAACGTTAGGGCGATGACACCTGCCAAGGAGTTGGACCCGACGATAACCACTGCCAGCAAGGCCCAGAGGAGACTGGGAACAGTGCGAATCATATTAAGGAGCATACGAGTCATAATCACTAGCCACTTAGGGGCTAAGTTTTGCGCAGCCCCGAGAGAAATAAGGAGCGAAAGACTGATCGCAAAAAAGGTCGAGCAAGCCGCGATTTGGAAAGTTTCCCATAGACTTGCAAGAGTGCGTTCCAGAATCGATAAATCCGGAGGGAAAAACTTCGATCCGAAACGAGTGAGGTTTTCCCAGTAGTTCAAATCTCGTCCAGACCCTTCCAAGGCAGGAAGGGAAAAGCCTACGGCAAGAAGAAACACGAGAAAGGTGAGGTTCACCACGTTCAGGCGATTATACCAAGGAACTAGGTCTTCGCGTGGATCAGATGGCATGGCGGGACACGGATTGAAGAGTCCAGTCTTCGGGACAGTTGGCTGCAAGTTTCAGTTCGCGGTCTGCGAATTGTCCTACTTGCCGAGTTTCGTGAAGGGCTACGAAAACCGGTCGCCCGTGTTTTCTCGCTTCTCGTTGGAAAATACTCAAGGCGGCATCAGCTCGAGCGGAGTCGAGACTAGCTACCGGTTCGTCTGCCAGAAAGAGCGCAGGTTCTTGCAAAAGAGCTCGGGCAATCGCCACGCGTTGCTGCTCCCCTCGGGAGGTTTCTGACGCCCATTTGTGAGCGAGGTTGGCTATGCCGAGCTCTTGCAATGTATTGAAGGCATCCACCCGGTCTTGTTCGGGGAAGCCCCAAAGGGTTCGAGCAAAGCCATAGCGGTTTAGCCTGCCGCAAAGTGTATTTGTGAGGACTGAAGCCCCATCGGTTAACAAGAGATCTTGAAAGACAATACCAATGCCTTTGTCTTTGGGAAAGTTACGGACAACTTCTCCTTCAGTTGGTTCCTTTGTGCCTGCCAGACAGGAGAGCAGGCTTGATTTTCCGACGCCTGAAGGGCCTGTAAGGGCTAGGAATTCGCCGGGAAGAAGGCTGAAGTCAAGATTTCGAAAAAGCCAGCGTCCGTCCAAGCGTAAACCGAGACCACGGGCGGTTAGCAGAGGCAACACATTGTCTCTTGTCATTAGTCGCGGAAATTCTATCCGCTAAATTAAGGCTTGAGAGTTTTTTGAACCTCTAGTGCTTCGCGGGTAATTTTCAGATGCTCTTCCGGGTTCACGGCGACCAGCTCTCCGTTGAAAACCTTGTCACGCAATTCAGGATTGTCTTCGTTCATTCCCAACAGGGTTTGTCGGATGAGGTCGCGATCTGCAGCGGAAAGGCTCAACCGATAGCAAATGGTGTGCGAGGGCACGGGACCCTGCTCTTGTACGATCTTCAGTTTCGCCTTTTGTTCGTCCGACAAGTACTTGTTGTCTCCCTTGTATACGTAGTCGCTGACGGCTGCCGCCTCTACTTCGCCGTTCAATACTTTTTCTACGGCGGAGACATAGCCCGTACCGTAGATAGTCTGGGCAAAATAGTCGGTCAGGGCTTTGTTGGGACCAACTAGTCCGCGCTTGGAGAGATCCCAAGTGGGGATGAGAAAACCAGATGTGCTGCTATGACTAGCGAATGCCACCGGTTTATCTTTTAGGTCTTCGATCGAGCCGTAGTCCTTGTCCTTTAGGCTAAGCCAGATACTATTGTAATGTGGATTCCCATTCTTCAAGTGGATGAGCAGAATGGAAGCGGCGGCATCGTCCAAATTTCGTGCGGCATCAGTTGAGCTCAGATAACCAATGTCGAGCGTGCCATTCTTAAAACTCTCCACAATAGCCGCCGAACTTGTCGGAATGATTACCTTTACTTGTCTTGCTAATTTCTCTGACAGGTATTTCTCCAAGGATTCCTTTTCCGCCAGCATTTTCTCCGGATTCTTGTTCGCCTTGAGTGCAACGACCAGTTGCTTGAGGCTCAATCCGTTGTCGGAGGATGTTCCGTTGGCATCATCGTCGGCACTATTGCCGCCACAGGAGGCAAACAGAAAGGCTAATGCAGCTAGGCATGTGGATGAAAAAATACGGGCAATGCTGTTATAAGTGACGTTCATAAGGTTTTAGAGTTATTGATACTCGGTCTCAATAAGGGCTTGGCGTCATTTCGTCAATCGACAAAGGGTTTGAAGGATTCAATTATACTTTAAGGTTTCCATCAAACCTTCTATTGTTCTACCGGTGGCTCCAGTGTGCGTTTCCTTCCATTGCCTTGCCGCTTGTCCGGCTTTTCGTCGGGATTCTGTATCGCCAAGCAGCCGAATTACCTGTTCTTCAAGTTGTTCCTGATTTTTTACCTCTACAGCTGCTCCCAATGCAAGGAGGCCTTCGCATACTTCTTGAAAATTTTGATAATTGGGACCGAATAGGAGTGGTATCGCTCTCGCTGCAGGTTCAATCGGGTTTTGGGCACCTGCATTGGGAGGTAAGCTTTTGCCAACGAAAGCAAGATCGGCAACGCGAATGAGCGAGCCAAGTTCTCCCGTGGTGTCTCCCACGTAAACATCCGTTTCCGAGGGAGCTTGGATCCCATTAGAACGAAAATGGATGGAAAGACTGTTTGTTCTTGCGAATCCATCTGCAATTTCCTGTTTTCTTTCGGCATGTCGAGGAATTATAAGTAGTCGAACAGTTAGGTTTTGAGCTCTAGCGGCTAAAAAAGCTTTAACGAGTGCTTGTTCTTCACCTGGCCAAGTGGAAATTCCGGCGAGAACGAGGTCTGTTTCGGGAAAACCGAACTCTTTCTTCAACGATTCGGTCGCTTCCTTAGTTTTCGGAGGTTTTGGCTCGGCGTCCAGTTTTAGGTTGCCCGTGACCTTTATTTTTTCTTTAGCGATGCCGACTGTCTTCCAACGTTCGGCTTGTCGCTCGGATGCCGCGAATACCTGAATTTGTTTGGGCAAAACAAGAGAACGCAGTAAACCTGATTTTCCTAAACGTGAAAAAGTGCGGTCGGAGAGGCGTGCGTTGAGAATTACGATGGGAACTTTTCTTTTTCGAGCTTGTTCCATATGTTCGGGCCATAGTTCGCTATCTACCATGGCTACGAGATCGGGCTGTATCCTTTCCCATCCTCGGCGGGAGAACGGTAACCAGTCGATCGGGAAAGGACCAAGAGCGATGATGTTTTCTCGATGCTGCGTTTGGGCCAAGTGAAGCCCAGTGCTTGTCGTGCAGGATAGTACGACTTCGATGTTCTCCTCAGTAGCCAATTCTTCAAGTAAAGGTGAGATTGAAACTACCTCCCCGACGCTTACGGCTTGAATCCAAATACGTTGTATCCCAATCTTTTTCGATGGTAGCTTTGGCCAAAGGCCTAAACGCATACCGACGTTCTTGCCGTATCCACCCCGCTTGAGCATGCGGCGGAGGTAATGCGGGGCTGAGATCAGTGCCGCGATGGGAAACAAAATACGATACAGCCAAATCACTTTTCGGGTGTATGAAAGGTGAAAAGTCGCTTTACCGTTGCCTTGTTCGCTTTGGCTAGGAAAATTTCCATTTTTTAATATTATGGAAAACAGTGATCGTATCGCGAAACTATTCGCTCAAAAGAAAAATGAAGGATTGTCGGTTTTCGTTGGCTATGTTTGCGCCTGCGATCCCGACTTTGAGAATTCTTTGAGTATTTGTAAATCTCTTCTAGCAAACGGTGTGGATCTGCTGGAACTGGGAGTGCCCTTCTCCGATCCTTTGGCGGATGGTCAAACTAACCAGTTGGCCGCGCAACGAGCCTTGAATGTGGGCTGTTTGCAGGAAGACGTCTTTAGACTAGTGCGGGCGATCCGAGAGTTTTCGGAGGCTCCCATCGTGTTTTATACCTATTACAACCTAGTGTTCTCTCAAGGTCTGGAAACTTATGTCGAGAAAAGCATTGAGGCTGGTGTCGATGGTTTGCTGACTCTCGATTTGCCTCCCGAGGAGGCGGACGACCTTGTCGCCGCCTCTCGAGAACGAGGGATGAAAAATATTTTCATCGTTGCGCCCACGACGCCCGAGGAGCGTATTCCGCTTATTGCGGCATCCGCTTCCGGTTTCTTATATTACGTATCACGAGAAGGTGTAACCGGAGAACGTGAAGATTTGGCCGGGGATCTTGCCGATAGGGTGGCTACTATTCGTTGCCATACCGATTTACCGGTGGTAGTGGGTTTTGGCATTTCGAATGCCAAGCAGGTTAGGGAGGTCGGTGAGGTTGCGGACGGGGTAGTGGTTGGAAGTGCCTTGGTGAACTGCATTCCACAGAATATTGAATCTCTCGATCGAATTTCCACCGAGATTGGCGACAAGGCTCGAGAGTTGTCTCAGGGGTTGCAGCCCTTGTCGAGCTAAGGCTTTTGGGAAGTCTTTTTGTCTCGTGCTTTAATCTTATGGATGACGCCCCTCGGATTTACTTTGTCGCGGGGGTCACTGCGGTAGGTAAGACAGCTTTCTCTTTGGATTGGGCTGAGCGTGAAGGTGCGGAAGTTTTATCCTGCGACGCCCTTTTGTTTTATCGTGGAATGAATCTTGGGACTGCTAAACCTACGATTCTCGAACAGGATCGCGTGCCTCATCACGGGATCGATTTGTGCGAACCATCCGATTCCTTCGATATTGCTCGGTACGTGGATTATGCAAAATCGAAAGTGCAGGAGATTCACGGACGTGGTCGCCCCGTGCTTGTCGTGGGCGGGAGCGGATTCTATTTGAAAGGTTTCTTTGAACCAGTTTCAGACGGGCTGGTGATTCCGAATGCGATACGCGAAAAAGTCGAACTTTTGGAGCGTGAGGAAGGGCTGGGTGGACTGCTTCACGAATTACGAGACCTTAACCCCGATGGTTTAGGTGATCTTGACGTAATGAACCCTCGCCGAGTTTCACGTGCTCTCGAACGGTGCCTTGCAAGTGGTAATTCAGTGATTGCGCTTCAAAGACGTTTCGTGGAAACCCCAAGCCCTTTCGACCACTATGTAAGGCGTTCTTGTCTTTTGGAGAGGGACTCTGCAGATTTGGAGAAACGGATTCGAC
>CAZXKR010000061.1:0-7290 GCA_964641305.1 uncultured Puniceicoccaceae bacterium
AGTCAAGGCGACGAGCGAGGAATTGGTGGGAAATATCGATGGCTTCCTTGCGGTTCTCCTCGTCGTAGTCCCAAAAGGCCTGCACCACCTTCTCGGTCTCGGGAAAATCCCTACCATCGTCACCAATGCGTTTGCGTAGGGTAGCCAAGCGATACTTCAGGTCGGACACCACAGCAGCGTATTCCGGGTTGTCGTACTGGTTGACGGTCTCGAAGCGATCCTTGCTCAAGTCGTACAGTTCCCATGCCGGGGGGGTGCGGTTGCCACCCTTGTAATCGGCCCCGTAGTAGTAGATCAGTTTGTGTTCCTTGGTGCGTATGCCGACATGGCCCGGGTTGTCGTGGTGGGCCATGTGCATCCAGTAGCGGTAGTACGCTTCCTGTTGCCAACCACGAGGCTCCTTGCCGGTTTCGCAAATCGTCTTGAAACTGTTGCCCTGCATGTAACCGGGAGTCTCGACGCCTGCGAAGGCGAGCATGGTGGGGGCAAAGTCGACGTTGCCCACGATGGCGTCGGTTCGACTGCCCGCCTTGATCGTCTTGGGGTAGCGCACGAGGAGAGGCATCCGCATGGCCTCGTCGTACATCCATCGCTTGTCTTGGTAGTCGTGTTCGCCGAGCATGAAGCCTTGATCCCCTGTGTAGAAAATCACGGTATTGTCCATCAGACCCTTTCTCTCCAAGTATGCGAAAAGTCGCTTGAGGTTGTCGTCGACCCCTTTCACGCAACGCAGGTACTTGCGAAGGTATACATTGTAAGCCATACGCTGAACTTCGGCGTCGGACAGTTTCTCGGGATCGTAATCGGCAGGATAATCTTGGGGAAAGCGACTAGGCAAGTCATGGGCATAGGAACGACGAGGATTGCGCTTACCGATGGAAGTTCCGACATGGGGCACTAGCTCGTCCTTGTGTCCACGAGTGGCGATGGACCCGAATCCCTTGGGATGAGAGTTCGTTAGGCTGTCAGGTTGAGGGATATCGACGTCGGCCAAGTAGTCATTATACCTGTGGGCGTGCTCGAAGTAGTCGTGCGGCGCCTTGTAGTGGTGCATGAGAAAGAAAGGTTTGCCATCATCCCAGCCCTCCTTGAGCCACTTCAAGGTTTGGTCGGTCACGGCATCGGACGAGTGCATGCCACCGAACTTGATCAAATTCTTGGGCCATGGTTTCTCTCCTCGGACACGAAACTCAGGATCATGATATTTTCCCTGCCCCGGCAGCACGCTGTAAAAGTCGAAGGCGGCCGGTTCCATCTTGAGGTGCCATTTGCCGACCATGGCAGTGTGGTATCCCGCCTTCTTCATTTCCTTGGCGAGGTACTGTCGCTGTCCCTCGATGCGTCCACTTAGGTCGTGAGACCCACAGGTATGGGCATACTGACCGGTTATGATTGTAGCACGACTCGGTGCACAAATCGCATTTGAGCAAAAAGCGTTCTCGAAGAGCATTCCCTCCTTGGCCAAACGATCAATAGTGGGCGTAGGGTTTAGCTTTGCCAGACGACTTCCATAAGCTCCTATGGCTTGAGAGGTATGGTCGTCTGACATGATGAAAAGCACGTTGGGCTTTTCTGCAAATGTTAATGCAGAAAAGAATAACGCAGCAGAAAAGAGGGAAGTGAATTTAATCATTAGCTTAAAAAAAGGGATATATTCAAATAAGGAGAAAACATTCCTTTAGGTAAAGCGGAAGTAAGCAAAAATGGAATCTTTAGCCCTTAGAGCAAAAAAAGAGACAAGACAGAGAAAGAAAAAACGATGCATAGACAAGACGTAGCATCTTACCCCTAAATTTCAAGGGCTTAGATTAAAGCTTTTCGCATTTGCATTTTTCAGAAAAAACTGCATTTTTATTTTTTTATCGCTCTATCCTAAAACAAACCTCGAACACTTAGGTAACCCCAAAGTTATCCAGCTAATCACAGTTTGTTGCAAGATGAGCGTTTTCTAGAAACACGAGACAAGACAGAATAAAATGGAAATATACGTAGGAAACCTCGCATGGTCAGCCTCTGAACAAGAAGTATCCGATGCATTCGCTGCACACGGAGATGTTGAGAAAGCAACCATCATAGTAGACCGTGACTCAGGCCGATCCAAAGGATTCGGCTTCGTCACAATGAATGACGCCGATCAAGCAAACGCCGCTATCGATGCCCTTAACGGCACTGAATTAGGCGGACGTGCGCTGAAGGTGAACGAAGCTCGTCCCCGCGAAGAGCGACCACGTCGCGATCGTAACGACAGTTGGTAAACCCTAGGACAGAATAAAATGGAAATATACGTAGGAAACCTCGCATGGTCAGCCTCTGAACAAGAAGTATCCGATGCATTCGCTGCACACGGAGATGTTGAGAAAGCAACCATCATAGTAGACCGTGACTCAGGCCGATCCAAAGGATTCGGCTTCGTCACAATGAATGACGCCGATCAAGCAAACGCCGCTATCGATGCCCTTAACGGCACTGAATTAGGCGGACGTGCGCTGAAGGTGAATGAAGCTCGTCCTCGGGAAGAGCGCCCCCGTCGCGATCGTCGCGACAGTTGGTAATTTCAAGCCTTCGATCTTTGCCGATTTAATTCGGCAAAACAATCAGCTAGAACTTCCCGCTGGATTGCGGAAAGTTCTTTCTGGTGTCTAGACCAGATTGCTTACATTGGAGCAATACGGCGAGACCCCATGTCAGTCGTCAGAAGAACATGGGCATCAAAGCTACGAGCTAGCAATTGGTTCTTGGTTTCAGTTTCTGCCGGTACATCCCACAAATTATTGTGTTCCCACGGATCATTCTCCAGATCGTATAGCTCACCGATGTCCTTCCCATGGTAGACGCATAGTTTGTAACGGGCGTCTCGAAACATAGTGGCAAAAGTACCCTCCCCACCTGTAAAATGGGGATCGAGAGCATCAAAGTATTCACTGCGAACAAAATCTCGATGATGACTAGATTTCGACTCACCCATTAGAATTGGCAAAAGGCTTGCGCCTTGCAAGTAATCAGGTTGGTTCAACTCTGCAAGATCGAGCAAGGTAGCAGTGAGGTCGAGTAACTCCACTAAAGCGGAGCTTTGGTGATTAACCTGAAAGCGTTTGGGACATGAAAAAATTAGCGGAACCCTGACCAGCCCCTCATAAAAACGACAACCCTTGAACATTAATCCATGGTCACCGAGACTTTCGCCATGGTCACTGGTAAAGATAACCACGGTGTTATCAATTTCCCCTGAATTCCTTAAGAAAGTTAGAATCCGCCCGAACTGATCATCAATCTGTGCGATCATTGCATAGTAGAGAGCTTGGTTACGCTTGGCATCGTGCTCCTCCGGCGTTCTGACTTCATCCTGAAAATCACACAGGGACAGTTTCTCCTGAGTTTTCAAGTCGCTAGGGCGAAAGTGAGGACCCGGCATGGAAGCAGGATCGAATAGGTCGGCATAGCTTTTAGGCGGAACAAAAGGCGGATGCGGGTCGTAGGGGTTAAGGTTTAGCATCCAGGGCCCGTTTCTTTTTTGAGACAAGAATTCCAGAGCCATATCCGTGGTCCAAGTAGTTTGGTGCAACTCGGTGGGAACTCGCTCCTCTTGATCGCGTAGGGAATTCAGGTCACCACCCTTGGATTTGACCCAATCCACATAGTCATGCCCCTCCTTCCAATCGTCGCGTGGAGCATGACTGAATTTCCAAAAGGAAAACCCATCATCTATGCGAGGTTCCGTACGTCTTCCTGAGCTTTGCAAGTGAAACTTTCCTACCAGCCCACAATCATAACCACTGTCGGCAATAATCTTGGAAACGACGGGCGGATACGGCGGGAAACTTTCATTCCCGTTTCGGGTGTTGTGAAGACGAGAAGGATACATGCCCGTCATGAAACTGGAGCGACTAGGAGTACAAATTGGACTCTGGCAATAAGTGTGCGTGAAAGCCACTCCACCTTCGACTAAACCGTCTAGACTTGGGGTACGCACATAGGGGTTTCCTAGTGCGCCAATAGTATCGAAACGTTGTTGATCCGTACAGTACCAGAGGATGTTGGGTCGTTTGTCACTCACGATAAGTTTTTAAACATTCAAAAAGGATTGAAGGCTAGTTAGAGAATAATGATAAGCATTTATGGCAACGTAGAGGAGGAATTCCGTACTTTGCCAGCTCGTAAGGGAAGTAAGACAAGGGTTACGGCCAACAACAAGAACACCAAGGAAATTGGCTGAGTAAAAAGTTCGAGATAACTTCCTCCGGATGCACCCAAACCCGAACAAAGATTCTTTTCGGCCAAGGGGGCGAGAACAAAACCGATAACGAATGCAGCGAGAGGCAAGTGAGCTTTTTCCATTAGAAATCCTATCACTCCGAAAGCAAGCATGGTCCACACGTCGAACCAGCGGTTATTGAGGGCAAAGGACCCGATAACACAAAATACGAGAGTGAATGGAATAAGAACATTAGGTGAAATCTTAGCGAGTCGAGCAACTCTTCTTGCTCCCACAGTCATGAAGGCAAAGGTTAAAACATTGGCAACAAGAGCAGCGCCGAGGATTGCGTGAACGGCCTCTGGGTTTTGACGAAAAAGAAGTGGGCCCGGCTGTAGACCATGAATAAGAAGAGCGCCAAGAAGGATGGCGTCTATGACGCTCCCCGGTATTCCAAGCGAAACAAGAGGAATAAGAGCACCTCCAACAGTAGCATTATTGGCAGACTCAGAAGCAACAATACCTTCGGGACTCCCCTTGCCGAATTCTTCAGGTTTACTAGAAAAACGTTTGGCTGTGGAATAGGCCGCCAGCGAACCGACGTTCGCTCCCACTCCAGGCAAGGCCCCGATGAATGAACCTATACAAGAGGAACGAAAAAGATTCCCGAGATGACTACGCCATTCCTGGAGAGACAACCAAGGTTTGTCATCGCCCGCTATTCGTTCGACCGAACCCGAATCGCCTTCCTGAAGGTCACGCAATATCTTGCCCAAGGCAAAGACACCGATGAGAACTGGTAAGAGACGAAACCCCGCATCCATTTCGACAAAACCAAAGGTAAGGCGAGGTTCTCCCGAAGAAGGGTGAGCTCCGGGCAATGCGCAAAACATACCGAGAAATCCGGCAAACCAGCCCTTGGCGGGAGAACTCCCGCCAACACCTGCAATTAGGGCAAGGGCAAGCAGAGTCATGGCAAAATAATCGAAAGGACCAAGCTTCGTAGAAAAATCCGCCAGCGGTTCTGCAAAAGACCAAAGAAAGACCCATGAGATAATACCACCAACAAGAGAAGCACCAATACCAAGGCCCAAAGCACGACCGGGTCGACCCGACTTGGCCATGGGATAACCGTCGAGGGTGGTCATAACGGAAGCGGGTGTACCGGGAATTCGAAGTAGCGTCGCCGTAATTAGACCACCGCTAACGGAACCCACGTACATCGAGGTGAGAAGTATCAGCGCATGGGCGGGTTCCATGGAAAAAGTGAGGGGGAGCGTTAGTGCGATGAGCATGGCTCCCGTAAGGCCCGGAATAGCTCCTACGGTAATCCCTAAAAAAGCTCCCAACGCCACCAAGCCAAAGGATAAAGGGGAAGCAAGAGGCTGAAAAAAATCAGGCATAGCATAAAATCATGGAAGATCGACGCCAAGAAAGTTGGAAAACAAAGCCTCACCTCCAAATGCCAGGACAAGAGCTGCAATCGCCCACGCAACGAGCACACGGTTTCGCAGGCCTGAAAGACCAACACCCATCGAAGTAACGAAAAGAAATGTCGCCGGGGTATATCCGAGCACGCCTGTTTGCATAGACAACAAATACGTTACGACTAAGAGACAGACCCCAAATAATCGTTTTGAAGGAAACGGAAATGAAGACCGGACAACGAGGGATTCGTTCCGTCGGCGATTAAAAAATACAAGCAAGCCAAGAAGGACAATACCGCCACCGACCCACGCGACGACAGGAGGTTGCGGAACCTTCGCCCCCTGCCCCACTCCGCTAAAAAGCCGTTCCCTATTCGCCAAGAAAGTATTAAGTTCATCCCCTGCCAGAAAAACAGGTTCGCGATGCAACTCGGTAAATTTCTCTTGGACATAAGAAGTCTCCATACCCTTTTTAAGAATTCGGGCTAATGTAGAAACACGCTCAGGGGGAGTGCCCTTAGGTGCCCACCAAAAATGAGTGAGATCACTCACCACATCGAAACCTTGTTCGAGGGCTGTACTCGTTTCAGGTAAAGCCGGATGACGATCTTTGCCTAAATAAGCAAGTGCGCGAACGCCCGCTTCTTTAAAGCGAAGGTATTCGGCAATCGAAAATGAGCTCACGTCGACGTGATCGCCGAGAAGAGACGCTAATCTATCCGCACCTCCTCCGGTCTGAGAGTAACGAAACTTAGCTCCGTCTAGCCCCTTTTCAATCAATAAGCCCGTCAGTTGACTGGGAGCGCCCAAGTTCGCACCAAAGACGACACTTTCCGGTTTATCACGAATGGTTTCTAGTAAAACTTCAAGGTTCGCGAAAGAGGAATCGTTTCGAACTGCCACGACCACGCCATCACGACCTGTAGCGGCAATTGGGGCAAACGCCTCGTAACCATAACCCACCTTGCCAAACTGCCTGGCCGTGAAAACACCATCGTGAAGAGCTAGAATTTCGTACCCATCGGGTTCGGCGTTCTTAACCCGCCGACTGCCGATGGTCCCCCCTGCCCCACCAACGTTCAGAACAACTAGAGGTTCTCTAGAAACAGCAGATCGTTCGACTCCAGAAAGAAGAATACGGGCAAGCACGTCACTTCCGCCACCGGCAGCAAAAGGGACCACCACTTTCACTGGACGAGACGGATAAGATGATTGCTCCTCCGAGAAAACCTGACTGACGAGACTTCCTATTCCAATAGAGAACAAACAAGTGAAAACAAAGAATCTTGGGAACAAAACTCTTGATTTTCTATGAATAAAACTAAGACCAAACATAAAAGAAACTTGAGATAGTTAGATACTCCTTGCCTACCCGACTTGGCATAGGTAGCAAACAGAAATGAAGGTTCCCCGTATTGTATACCTTATACTAGCGACAATACTATATCCATTAGGATTGTTAGGGCAATCCTTGTCTGTCTCGCAACCCGAGGCGGATAACTCGGTGGCCGCCCAGTTGGCTTCCTTCCAAGTAGCCGAGGGCTACGAGGTGAACCTGTTCGCCGACGAGTCCATGGGCATTGCCAATCCAGTCTGTTTCCGATGGGACGCCGAAGGGCGCTTGTGGGTCCTTTGCACATGGGCCTACCCGCAACCCAAACCGGGAGAGAA
>CAZXKR010000062.1:0-7235 GCA_964641305.1 uncultured Puniceicoccaceae bacterium
TCCAGTACTGCTCGTAGTGCGGGAAAGAATGCTTCGGCGGTTTCAGTATAAGATGTATGTGTGCCGTTTTTATCTTCTACCTGTCCAAGGGAGTCTAGAGACGATGACATCGAAACAAGCGACAACGACAGGATGTAAAGGAAGCGGAACATTTCTGAAAAGTGTGAAGATTAAACCTCAAACACTCAACGATTAACGAACAGGCGATGCTTTGCTTACCCCTCGCCTGACTAGGCAAGGCTGAAAGAGTTAGTGTTCAGTCGCCTTTGAAGACATCTTTGTACATATCCTTCAACTGGTCACCCGTCCATTGTTCTTTTTGAGCGGTGGCTTCTTCCCGAAAGGTAGCCACCTGTTCTTCTGTGACCTCGGAGGCATCGTTCCCCCAAGACTTGCGGGCATAAGAGACGATGTTGGCGATTTCTCGATCATTCAAAGGTAGCTTTGGCATTATCGCTGTTGCAACAGTACCGTATTTTTTGCCAAGGACTTCAATTTCTCCCTTAAGACCCTTAAGTACGATTTTCGTAATGATGCCTGGATCACCAGTTGCCCATTTGGAACCTACAAGAGGTGGGAACAGATCCTTGCCCATGCCGTCTGGATTGTGGCATGAGGCGCATTGACTGTTGAACAACTTTTTGCCGCTGGCCAACTTCCGTTCAATGCGTTTGGCTTCCATTTCCTCTGGCGTCAATTCAATCTCCGGGGCGGGTGGATGAATCTGGAAGTTATTGGTGCTGTGCGCCAGTTGGATTGCACAGAAAAAAATGAGACAGCCGAAAATAAAAACGAACACAAGAGGCGCCTGCAGAAAGTGCTTTGTGGGTGGGTGTTTTTCTCGGCCGAGCTTGGCATGTACTTCGACGAGATCCGTATCATTCATATCCGAGCAGGTGGCTTTCTTTACAACCTTTTTCTTCGGAGTGCTCATTTGGAGTCTCCCTTCAATTCCTGAGCCGTCCACATTTGCATGGGTGCCCTGCCCTTGACCGAAGATCGAACTGCGGCAACTTCGGCGGGAGATACGGAAGATGCCGAATTGCCCCAGTCATTACGAATGTAGGTGAGTACGTCTGCGATTTGTTGGTCTGTTAAGGAGCCGGGGGGAATGCCGGGGGGAGGCATGGCTAGAGTATAATCGACACCTTTGACTTTAATTGGCCCCATTAAGCCGAACATGGCTATCTTTATCAAAGTTGGCTTGTCTCCCAATACCCATTCGGAACCTGCAAGAGGGGGGAACTGCCCAGCTAAACCCAAGCCTGTGGCTTGGTGGCAAGTGAAGCACATACCGCCGCCAGGGGCAGCCTTCATGTAGATTTCCTTACCGGAAGTTATTTGGTCTGAGAGCCACTTCGGGAGTGCGGCGGCACTTGCGTTAGCATCGGAATGGTGTTCGCCGTGATCATCTTCCTTGATTTCGACAAATGCCATTTCAGGCAATTCGTAGTTTTGCCCAAGAGCTTGCAGGTAAGCGACTATCTTCTGAGCGCGTAGCGTAGGAGCAATATGTCTTGATTTATCACTTTCATGATGCCCGTTATGGTCGCCGGCATGATCATGAACTTCGATGGTACCGCTAGTTGCTTCGTCTTTTACTTCATAAAGAAAGGGACTGGGGGAACATATGGATCCAGGTACGGTAGCTTGTGGATCGAACAAATGACGGTGAAGCCATTCATCAGAGAAACCACGAAGTCCGACGTTCGCTAGATCCGGACCGATGCGAGTGTTTCCAAGGAGAATGTTTTCCTGAAGTACGTAATCACGAGCAACGGAGGGCCTTTTACCCCATTTACGTTCAACGTCGAAACCCGCTTCGGCGAGTCGTACTTGTTGAGTATGGCAGGATATACAGCCGAGTTTTACGTATTCCTCTGCACCTTGCCGGGCAATGCCGGGCATTGATTTAGGGAAAAGTTCAGCCCCGGGGGGGATGGAACCGTTTTCTTCAAGGACCTCTGCCGTAGGTTCGAGATCACCGAACTGACTGCGGGCTCCTACGATGAACGCCAGCCATGAAACAACTAATGTGAGAAGTACCCCGAATGAGAATGTGAGAAGGTTGTTCATGATTGGCCCACCTTTCCGGAATTATCGGAAAGTTTGCTGCAACAAAAGCTTATCGGGCAACCGATCGAGCGCCAAACGTTGACGACGAAGACCAATTGGGAAATGCCTAGAATGATGAATGCGAACTCGGAGATGAGAAAGTAAGGTTTCACTGCGGAAATTACGCTTTCAGCCCAAGCCAACTCAGGTTGTTGGGAAAGGACGCCGTGTGTTAGTCCGCCGATGAGGTATGCCAGCAAAAGAGCCATTACTCCAAAGGCCGAAGTCCAGAAGTGAAAGGATGCGGCTTTCTCGTTCGTTTTGTTGCCCGTGATGCGAGGAAGCATATAGTAGACAACACCGAATATGATCATGCTGAAGAATCCGTATACACGCTGATTAAAGTGAAATTCGTTGATGATCGAGAACTGTGTGATCTTGGCTACGGCGGGCAGTGAGAAAATGATCCCGATGTAACTTGATATGGTATATGAGATGGTACCGAATATCACGAATCGCAGGGGCAAATTGTTCCAAACTTTTCCAATGTCCTTGAATGCAGTTGCGTGAAAGTTCGTAGACGCGACGGCGATCGGAAACACCATGGCGATGCTCATTACTGTTCCAATGGCGGGTATCCACATTGGGAATGGCCCGCCCTCAAGATGATGTAGACCTGACCATGGGGCCAGGAAAGCGATGCACCAGAAGCCGAAAATGGCCAGATAATACTTTTCTATCGGTCGTCCAAGTATCTTGGGGATTAGGTAGTAGGCAGAGCCCAGAGCAATTGGTGTAATCCATAGCCAGATAACGTTTTGCGAGTACCACATCGATACTACGCTTTGCACTGTTCCGCGACCGGGATTTAGCTCCAGACCTTGCCACGCTACCAGAAAAAGAGCGGGGAACCAAAGAAAAGAAGCCAATACGAACCATTGCGTGACGTAGGTCTCCCGGTTAACGCGAGATCGGTGCAAGACGAAAATCATGGCAGCGATTACAAAATAGGAAACCAAAAGAGCTGGCCAAACGACAACGGGCATTTCCATCAAGTCGGAAGAAGTCATATGCCCGGCGAGGATTCCTCCGAGTCCGAGAGTAATAGCCAAATTCCAAACCGCTCCTGCTACGATGAGATAAAATCGCCCTCTTACTTCAGCTTGTCCAAGCCGGGCAAGTAGCCAAATGCTTACTGCAAAAACTGCATTGGATGCCCATCCGTAAACGAATGCGTTGGTTTGAGCTGCCTTTACTTTTCCATAAGTGAGAAATTCGCAAGAACCCAAGAAAGTCGGGTCGGTGGACTTGGCTGCAACGACATAGGCTAAGCCAGCAGCCACCAGAAGCCATAGTCCGGCGGAAGCAAGGAAGAAGGATACGACTAATCGGGCGGACTTATCGATCAAGCTTTCGTTCGAATCACTCATTTGCCGCCCCCTTCCGTTTCGGTTCCATTGGAATCATCGGAGTCGGATGCTTTGTCGGAGGAGTACTCCGTTGCAATGTTTCGCATCACACTTTCCAAGCTTGAATTCATTTCGGCATGGGCCCTGTCGATTGCTTCCGTGAAATTACCTTCTTCGGATCGATAGGCAGCCACCTTCTTTATTCTTTCGTTGATCACTCGATTGTCCACGGGAGATAGTTCCTCGGTGGGTAGGCACTGTCGCAAAATAAAGAAGGCGAAAACAAGAACAGTCGCGACTATCAGCGAGAAGAAGACGCTGCAGCCATCGGCGCGCTGGAGTGTCGAGTTACTCATGATAGTTGATAGAAGCCTTTATGCGTGGGTCGCGCACCGGTATAATTTCAGCATCTGATTCGCGATAGCTTTTGAGAACTGCCCAAATGCATAGCCCGCCGACGCCGACCAAGGCAAAGAGTCCCCATATTAACTGTGAGCCTAACACGAATCGAATGTCATAACCAACGGGAGATTCGGGATTGGGAATACGCCCGGGAATGATGTTCCAATACATATCGAGCAAGTGGAAGCAAAGTATCCAACCTACGATCTTTAGCGTCTTGTGGGGTTCCACCTTGTTCCGATACCAAAGCAGTGCGAGGAATGGGATGAGAAAGTGACCAAAAATCAAGCCCATGGATACCCAGAACCAACCCGTTCGCTCACCGGTGTTCGGATTGATTTCTCGAATGACGTACCAAAAAGTCTCTTCGGGTATGTTGGCGTTGTAAATCAGGAAGTACTGGGAAAAGCTAATGTAAGCCCAAAATACTGTGAATGCCAAGGATAGGCAGGCAAGATCGTATTGATGCGCCTTAAAGTTATAAAAGCCCTTCAAGTCCGTTCGAGTTGCGAGGATGAAGCAGACGATTATGGCAACGGCCAAACCTGCCCGAATGGATGCGGCGAAGAACCAGACGCCAAACATGGTCGAAAACCAGTGGTATTCGAGACTCATGAACCAGTCGAAAGCACCAAATGTGAGGGCGAGAGCACCGGCAGGTAATCCGGCAGCAGCTATGTTGTGGCCTAATTGAGTCCATTTGGAATCCCCGTCACGGTCTTGGGTGAAAGATACCTTTCGCATCCAATACGCTAAAGAGCAGAATATCGCAAAATATCCAATCACACGAACGCTGAAGGAGAACACGTTTAGGTAACCACTTTTTTTCTGAAGCAACACGTCGTGCCCGACTTTGTGTACTTCACCTGCGACAGGGACGTCGCTGGAGGGGTTGACCCAGTTCCACAAGACGCCTGCTTGATCGCCCCCAAACCAAACTACGAGCAGAAGAGGCAGGAAACAGGCTCCTAACCAAGGAAAAGCAGCTAAGCAGTGTTCCATCTGACGTCTTACGACGGGTGTCCATTGTGAGTTGAAAACCCGAAAAAGCATGACCAGCATGAGCATGCCAATGGCAATACTAAGCCAGAAAGCAGTACCCCATAACCAACCTAAAAATGGGTTCTTGTCCCCATTTGCGAGTCCCATGAAAAGACCGATTAATCCGCCCCCGAGTCCAATGGCGGCGGCACCTAGGCATTTTGTAGATAAATCCGTCTTTCCGCCAGATATTCCTATTGCTTCGTCGGCACTCATTCGACTACCTCCTGATTGCGCGCACTTCCAACATAGGATTGCAAAGCCCTGACGTATAGAACAATTGCCCAACGCTCCTCCGGGTTCAATTTGTCCGCCAAACCCAACATGATTTGAGATGCTGAGCCATTTGAGATGGCATTGTAAATTTGACCATCGCTCCATGGTTGCAAAGCTTCCAAGTAGGTAGCTTTGTCACTAGGGTCGGATAGATTTTTGGGCAATAATCCGAATTGAGCGGTAACTCCACGTCCGTTCCCGTATTTTCCATGGCAGTTGCTGCAATGAATGTCGTATGCTTCTCGACCTTGTCTCATTAGCGCCATGTTAATTTCCACCTCTGCAGGGATTCGCGTGCTGAAGTTCCCATCGGGGTTCTTACCAGTTCGAAGAACATCAGAGCCAATGTCGACGTCGGAAGAAAATACGTTTCCAAGATCAAGTGCGTTCCCACGAACCACGGAACCAGCGGGCGGTAGTCGATCGGAACGACGATCCGAAAAAAGGTTGTTCTCGGATTGTTCCAAAAACTTCAGTTGCCGATCCATATCTGGGAAAACTTCAAGAGGAGGGTTCTTGGATGTGTCTCCGCGGAAGCCGAGTATAGAGACCACAGTGATAATTGCTAAAAGGTAAACCCAAAGGAAGTATCTCATATCAAAACTCCTCCGGTTCGCGTATTAAACTCACAGACTTACCGCCAATCTTTTTCAGGAAATCAGCGGTTTCGTCATCATCGAATTTTGGATCTTCCACCTCGACGACAATCATGAACTTGTCATCTCCGGTACGACCGAACTTCGGATGCTCGAACACAGGATGATTATGTCTCGGCAGTCGGTTAAGAAAAAACATGCCGAACAACGTCCCGAAAGCGGCAAACAAAATAGTGAGTTCGTAAAAGACGGGAAAAGGGAAAATGGGGCTGAAGTATGGTTTACCGCCCGCGATGAGGGGGTAGTCGAACGCATTCATGTACCAGACGATAAACATGCCAGTGAAAAAACCTGTGACTCCGCCTGCCAAAGTGAAGCGTGGAACTTTTGAGCGTATGGGAAAGCCCTTGTCGTCCAATCCGTACATTTGGGCATCTAGTCCGTGGACGGGAATTGGCGTGTAGCATTCCCAACTGGTATAACCGGCATCTCTAACCTTAGCGGCCGCCGTATAGATCTCACTAGCGGTATTAAAAACCGCCGTGAGTCCATATTTTATGCCTTTATTTGCCATATTTGCTTAGAGGTTGAGATCAATGCTTTCCAGCGTGTGGATCAGCCATTGGGGTTACGGACTTTACTTCCGCCAAAGGCATGAGAGGAAGGAAACGAAGGAAAAGAAGAAAGAGCACCGAGAAGAACCCGAATGTGCCAAAGAAAGTAAAGATGTCGACCACGGTTGGAGAATAGTAACCCCAGCTGGAGGGAAGAAAATCGCGTGACAGGGTCGTGTTGGCGATGACGAAGCGCTCAAACCACATTCCGACGTTAACGAAGATGGAAATGACCCATACGAGAGGTGTGTTCTCTCGAATGGCCTTGAACCAGAACAATTGCGGACAAATGACGTTGCACGAAACCATGATCCAATAAGCCCACCAGTAATTACCGAAAGCACGATTGATAAAGGCAAAACCCTCATAGGAGTTGGCACCGTACCAAGCGATGAAGAACTCCATAGCATAGGCATAGCCAACTAAGCTTCCGGTGGCCAAGGTGATCTTGCACATGTTGTCTATGTGCTTTTGGTTGATAAGGTCGTGCAGGCCAAATACGGCGCGTACGGGCAGGAGAAGTGTCATAACCATTCCGAAACCCGAGAATATAGCACCCGCGACGAAATATGGCGGGAAGATAGTGGTGTGCCACCCCGGTAGGTTGGCTATGGCAAAGTCAAACGACACGATCGTATGCACCGAGAGCACAAGTGGAGTGGACAACCCTGCCAAGAGCAGGTAGGCCATCTCGAAGTTTCGCCAGTGGGTATTTGAATTGTTCCAACCCATCGAAAGAAACCCATAGAAGTACTTTCGCCACATTTTCTGAGCTCGGTCTCGCAAAACGGCGAGATCGGGTATCATGCCCATGTACCAAAATAGGACGGACACGGTAAAGT
>CAZXKR010000063.1:0-7181 GCA_964641305.1 uncultured Puniceicoccaceae bacterium
TCGTCGATGCTGGTGCGGGTGGCGTTGCAAAAAAAGAACGAGCAAATGTCGAATTTGCCGGGCAACTTCGACTCCCTGAGAACGGCAGTGGGCGGAAAGCCGTTTCCTTCCGTTCCGGTTGAGCTTGGAGAACGTTTCTCGAACGCAGTGGTGGTGCACTATGAAGGCAATGCCACCGGGCATCCCTCCCCTGTCAAGAACTGGGTGATCGAGTCGGCGGGCTCCTTCCGGTCGGAAAGGTTGTTTGTTCTGGTGGAGGAGTCGACAGGCGAAAGTAACGGCACGAGCGAGGAGGAGCCGACGTTCAGATATTTTCGAGCATCGGAAGCTCAGGTTACGCTCAAGTCGGGAGTGCAGGCGGACGACCTGGAAGCCGTTCTGGACGAGGAAAGGTTTCAGCTGATCGGGACAAACTCACAAACCGGCAACCCGATCGTTCAGTTCAGGGACATTTCCCCGCCGGGAATCCGTAAGGCCATCGCCGAGCTCAAAGGTTTTTCGGGGTTGGTGAGCGCCGCCGCCCTCTCCCCTTTTCCTCCGCCTCCGAGGCAGGTTCCGCATACTGAATCGCATTGACCTTCAAGGCTTCGCGCTCTTTAATGTAAGGTCTTTTATTTGGTTGTTCGTTACCCTTTCCAATAGGATGGCCAAGCTGAAGATCATACATCTACCCAACTGACTGACGAATATTACAGGAACCTATTCATATTGTGAAAATTGAGCTGAAAGATGCGGGCGACGCCCGCAAGGTTGCGACCATCACCTTCGAGGCCGAAGAAGTGGCCGAGAAGGAAAAGAAGGTGTGCAAGGATTTTGCGAACCAAGCCAACATTCCGGGCTTTCGAAAGGGGAAAGTGCCTCCGAACGTCATTCGTAGCCGTTTCGGCAAGCAAATGAACGAGGAATTGAAGCGGCAAGTGTCCACGGACGCCTACGAAGCGGTACTTGAACGCGACGACCTGCGGGTGCATTCGATTTTAAAGGTGGATGCGGGAGAGGTAGACTCAGGCAATGCTGTAACGGTCGAAGTTACCGTGGACGTCGAGGCCGACTTCGAGCTTCCCGATTACGAGAGCTACGAATTGTCCATCCACAAGACCGACGTTTCCGATGAGGAAGTCGAAAAGGAGCTTACCAACCTTTGCGAGCAGAGAGCCAGTTACGAGATAGTCGAAAGACCTGTTGAGAAAGGTGATTACGTGAAGTGCTCGTACGAAGGCTCCCTAGACGGCAAACCCGTAGCCGAAGTCGTTCCCGAAAAGCCCATGTACGGCAAGCAGGCGAACACTTGGGAAGAGGCCGGGGCCGAGGAAGGGATGGGCGTGAAGGCAATCGCGGAAGGACTCATCGGCATGAAGGTCGAGGAAAAGAAGACGGTGACCGAAGATTTCCCCGAGGATTTCGAGATTCCGCCACTTGCAGGAAAATCAGTCTCCTTCGAGCTGGAAGTTCATGAAGTTCGCGAAAAGAATGCTCCTGATCCCGGCAGTCCCGACTTCCTGAAGGCCGTCAGCGTGGAGACTTTAGACGAGCTGAAGGAAAAGATCGGCAAGGACTTGGAGCAACGCAAGGAACACCAAAACTTGAATGGCAAGCGAAACCAGATCACCCAGAACCTGCTCGACTCCGAAGATTTCCCCCTCCCCCAAAAGGCAGTTGAAGACGAAGCCAACGCCATCTTCAAGGGGATGGCCCAAAGCGGGATGGAACAGGGAGTGGAGCGAGACGAAATCGAGTCCAAGCGCGACGAACTTTGGAAACAGGCTCAAGCCAACGGGCAAGCCCGCGTAAAAATCGGCATCGTCCTAGGAAGAATCGCCGAAAAGGAAGAAGTGAAGGTCTCCAATGAGGACTTGGCGCAAGCGGCCACCCGCGAAGCCATGTCGCGCCGTGTTGACCCACAAGCCTACGTCAAGGAGTTGACCGCTGACCGAGCCCGCCTGTCTCGACTCCAAAGAGACGTCTTGCACGACAAGACAATCGACTTGATTGCCGGAAAAAGCACGGAGAAAGTTTGCGAAATAGAGGGCGATCACAAACATTGATCCTCGCACTTTCTCTAAACTTCATTTAACTATACTATATATTATGGGAGCGTACTTACCTCTTCCTCACGTCTATGAACGCGAAGGTCGCCAAGAGCGAGCTTGGGACATCTACAGTCGCCTGCTTCGGGATCGGATCGTCTTCATCGGCACACCTATTGACGACTTTGTGGCGAACTCGATAATCGCACAGCTTCTCTTCCTGCAAATGGAAGACCCGAAAAAGGACGTGCACATCTATATCAATTCGCCGGGCGGCAGCGTTTCGGACGGCATGGCCATTTACGACACCTTGAACTTCATGCAATGCGACATCGTCACCTATTGCCTCGGCATGGCGGCGAGCATGAGCACGGTCCTGCTGGCTGCGGGAACAAAGGGCAAGCGTTTCGCCCTCCCCAATAGTCGCATCATGATCCATCAACCAAGCGGTGGAGCCGGTGGCCAAACCTCCGACATTTCCATTGCGGCCAAGGAAATTTTGCGATGGCGCAAAACGATCAACGACATTCTCGCCAAACACAGCGACAAAACGGCCGAGGAAGTGGAGAAGGATTCCGACAGGGATTATTATATGACTGCGGATGAGGCCAAGGACTACGGTTTGGTCGATGAAGTAATCACCTCCAGACCTTCCGAGTAAGCGCCAATCACCATGGCTCGTCCCACAAAAATCAACTTCTGCTCTTTCTGCGGCAAACCGCAGGGGGAAGTGCGAAAAATGATTGCGGGACCTGCAAGCGTATTCATTTGCGATTCCTGCGTTAGAGTCTGCAAGACGATCATTGATCGAGAACTGGGCGAAAAGGAAGAGGTCGCCAAAGCTGCCGGCAGCGATCAAAAGCCGGTTTTCAATCTTGTCAAGCCGGCGGCAATTAAAGGTTATCTGGACGAGCACGTCATAGGCCAGGAGCACGCAAAGAAGGTTCTTTCCGTAGCCGTTTACAATCACTACAAGCGCCTCGCCATCGAAATGGGCGTGGGCGGGAAGGACTTGCCCAAGGTCGATCCCTTCGTCGACAGTGATTTGAGCGAAGTCGAGATTGAGAAAAGCAATGTCTTGCTTCTCGGTCCGACGGGAAGTGGCAAAACCTACCTTGCCCGAACCTTGGCGAGGCTTCTCGACGTTCCCTTTGCCATCGCCGACGCCACGACGTTGACCGAGGCAGGTTACGTCGGTGACGACGTCGAAAACATAATTCTCCGCCTCCTCCAATCCGCGGATCAAGACGTCGGAAAGGCCCAGTGCGGAATCATTTACGTCGACGAGATCGACAAGATCGGTCGAAAAACGGACAATGTTTCAATCACCCGAGACGTTTCCGGCGAAGGCGTGCAGCAAGCCCTTCTCAAAATTCTCGAGGGTACGATTTGCAATGTCCCCCCCCAAGGTGGGCGCAAGCATCCGAATCAGGAGTACATCCAACTCGACACGGCAAACGTCTTGTTCATTTGCGGTGGAGCCTTCGTGGATCTCGACAAGATCATCGAGGACCGCACTGGCAATCGAACCGTAGGGTACTCCTCGGAAGGTCGCAAAAGCGAAAAGGAACTGTTGGCCGACGTCCGTCCGGAAGACCTTGTGAAATACGGACTGATCCCCGAGTTCATAGGTCGTCTTCCCGTAGTATCCGTCCTTCACGAACTTTCTCGAAAAGATCTGGTGCAAATCCTTCAGGATACGAAAAACTCCCTTATCAAGCAGTACAGGAAACTGTTCTCGATGGAGGGTGCCGAATTGCGTTTCACTAAAGAGGCGGTTACCGAAATTGCCAAACAGGCGATTGAACTCAAAACCGGCGCACGCGCCCTGAGGTCAATAATGGAAAACGCCATGCTCGACGTCATGTACGATCTTCCCGAAATGGACGAACCCATGGAGGTCGTCATCAATGCAGCTGTGCTACGAGGCAAGGCGAAAGCTAAAGTTAAAGTAATTCCGCCTAAAAAGAAGCGGGACGCAGCGTAACCTTGTCCCTTTTTACCTCTCGTTCCCTCCGGTGATTGCGGAGAGGATTGATTTAGAAGATTGGGTCGAAACGAGAAAACCGGCTTTCAAGAGAACTTCTCGCCCTTCTTAAGCGAACGGGCGAAGGCGACAAGAAGACGAACGACGTTTTCGAGGTCATCGAGATCAATTACTTCGCTCGGGGTGTGCATGTACCTTAGTGGAATGCCGATGATTCCCGTAGGCACTCCCGCACGTGCAACTTGAATGGCGCGGGCGTCCGTACCCGTGGGGCGAGGGTCTGCCTCGATCTGGACGGGGATCTTCGCTTTCTGAGCGCAATCGTAAAGCCGCTCGAATACCGCAGGGTGCACATTGGCTCCGCGAGTGAGAATAGGGCCTCCACCGAGAGTGAATGCACCGTATTTGCGATGATCCGCGTCGGGATGGTCGGTCGCGTGACTCACATCGACGACGAGCGCCACGTCGGGATCGGCAAGATACGCGGAAGTCGTAGCTCCGCGAACTCCGATTTCTTCCTGTGAAGTAGAAACTGCAACAACTTTTGCGGTCGGTTTACGCCCTTTGGCCAAACGAAGAAAGGCTTCGTTCACTGCATAGGCGCCCGTCTTGTCGTCAAAGGCGCGAGCTACGGCTAAGGATCCATGCAAGGGCTCAAAAGCATGATCGTATATTGCAGGGTCGCCGATTCTCACTCTGGAAAGAGCCTCCTTTTTGTCCTTTGCTCCAATGTCGATCCACATCTGGTGAAGTTCGGGCACTTTTCGTCGATCCGATGCACTCATGAGGTGAATGGCCCGCTTGCCGGTAACTCCCTTGACCTCACCCTTTTTCGTCAAAATGGATACTCGGCGACCGGAGATCATGGTGCGATCGTGACCGCCGATCACGTCGAAATAGAGGAATCCCTTGTCGTCAACGTGTATTATGATAAGGCCTAATTCATCTATGTGACCTGCCATCATTAGCGTCGGAGAACCGTTCAATCCCAATGTGGCATGACAGCTTCCAAGGGCATCAACTTCGTAGGCATTGGCTTTGGGCTTAACGTACTTGGCTACAACGGTTCGAGCCTCATCCTCGAAGCCGGATGGTGAACGAGCTTCAAGAAGTTCTACGAGAAAGGCAGGTGGTTTGGGTGAAACTGATTTTTTTGGCATATTTATGAAAGACTAAGATCGTAATCAAAACATCGGAATACGAAGAATTCGAGAGAATAACCAGCTGAAAGCTAATTTGGATCGTTTTGACGTGGCATCTTATCGGGAAAACCGTTTTCCTAATAATTTATGACCATCTATCCCGCCATCGATCTCAAGGCAGGTCGGTGCGTTCGCCTCTTGCAAGGACGCGCCGACGCCGAGACAGTATATCACGACGACCCAATCATTCCCGCTCGGACTTGGAAAGAGGCAGGAACGGACTGGTTGCACCTAGTCGATCTGGATGGTGCGTTCGAAGGGTCTTCCTTCAACCTAGAGGCCGTTCGTAGAATTATTGCCTTGGGTGGTTTGCGAGTGCAACTTGGCGGAGGCTTGCGTAATGAAGAAGCGGTCTCGAACGTGCTCGAAGCGGGAGTGGAACGAGCCATCATTGGTACCAGGGCATGCGCCGAACCCGACTGGACGAAAAAACTCATCGATCGATTTGGCCCAGAACGCATTGCTATTGGCATTGACGCCCGCGACGGCAAGGTCGCGACCAAGGGTTGGGTGGAAACCACCGACACCACCGCTCTCGACCTTGCCCGAAGGATGAGCGAACTCGGCGTTCGTTGGATCATTCATACCGACGTCGCTACCGACGGCGCCATGAAGGGACCGAATTTAGAGGCTCAACGGGAGATGGCCGTTGCGATTCCGGACTGCAAGCTCATCGCTTCGGGAGGCGTGACCAACAGTCAAGATCTCGCAGACCTGAATGCACTCACTGCGAACCACCCCAATATTGAAGGTGTAATCGTGGGGAAATCTTTATACGAAGGAACCATTGATTTGAGAACTGCCCTCGAAACCCATCAATAGAATATTCTTTACGTGAAAATTAAATATTTCAATATAGGGTTTATCGGAGCACGCAAATATGGCTTGCAAACACAATCACTCCCGATTTGATTCCTTATCCCTTCTCCCGCAAAACCTAAATACGCTATGACTAAAATCTCCTTTGACCTCGATTTCAACAAGGATTCGGAAACCCTCTTGAAAGAAATTCAAGATCAGGCAAAAGCCGAAGTAGAAAAACGAGAAGGCAAGGAACGAGCCAAAGCCTACCTCTCCAATCTCCACGAAACGGTTAACGACAAGATAGGAACGGCTTACGGCAGTGTCACTGAGTTGATTCGCGCCCTTGCCGAACATTCAAGTCCCGCTATGCGTGAACGCATCAGTGGTTCAACCGCTGGCGGGCGTCGCAAGACAGTTTCAATGAACCAAGACTTGTATGAGCAAATAAAGGAAGCTCTTGCCAAGCCATCTCCCAACAAAGCCGCCATCTCTCGAGAGACAAATGTTAGCGTAGTGCAAGTTCGAAAAGTCGCAGAAGGCGGTTACGATGAGAAGTTTGGAGGCTCTTCCGTAGGAAGCATTGCTTCTGACTCGAAACCCGTCGAACTCCCTTCAATCGACTTGCCATCTTCCGAACCTGAGGTGGAGACTGTCGCATCCTTGCCCGAATCGCCGGAAATTGATTTGCCCCCTCCCATTGAGGTTCCTGAGCCGGAAAGCGATCCTGTCATTGAGGAATTGCCCGAAGAATCCCCTGATACGGAAGAGGAAGATTCGGCAACGCCGGACGCTACCGACAGCATTTCACCTGACCTCCCCCCTCCGCCCGGCTTCAACGACGACGATGATGGAGAGTCCGAAATGTCCGAGGAAGAAAGTGCTCCTTCAATCCCTCCACCTCCATCTTTCGATGATGAGGAAGCTGAAGAAGCTCCCTCCCCTGTCGACTCAAGTCCTGAGAGCGCAGACGAAGGGGAGAGTGACGCCGAAGCTCCCCTCCCCCCTGTCTCCTTCGACGAATCCTTGCAGGAAGACGCACCGCCCTCCTTGCCGCCATCTCTCCCTCCGGTTGAGGACTCATTCGCCGGCGAAGATGAAGGATCGGACGCACCGACATCTGCTCCCCCTGCTCCCCCTGCTCCCCCTGCTCCACCGGCCCCT
>CAZXKR010000064.1:0-3990 GCA_964641305.1 uncultured Puniceicoccaceae bacterium
TCAAGTAAATTGCCAGTTCTCGACGAGCTTCAGGCATAAGGAAATAGAGACCGATCAGGTTGGGGAAGCACATGGCGAAGATCATGGCGTCGGAAAAATCAATCACTTTGTCCAAGCTCATGGCAGACCCAAGTATGATACAGAGACAGAAAATTAGTTTGTAGGCGAGATCCGCTTGACGACCTCTCCCGAATACGAATGCCCAAGCCTGCTGGCCGTAGTAAGACCATGTGATCATGGTGGAAAAGGCGAACAGAAGCACGGCTAGGGTAAGTATTAAAGGAAACCAGCTGATGACCGATTCGAAAGAGTCCGACGTGAGGCTGACTCCTTCCGCGAAACTGGATGCGCCGACCTCCCATTGACCTGTCACCACGATTACGAGTGCAGTCATGGTACAGACCACCACCGTATCGATAAAGGGTTCCAAAAGACTTACAAGTCCTTCGCTTGCAGGATATTTCGTGCGGACTGCAGAGTGCGCTATTGAAGCCGAACCGATCCCGGCTTCGTTGGAGAATGCGGCCCGCTTGAATCCTTGAATCAGAACGCCGACGAATCCACCTGTCACCGCTTGCGGATTAAAGGCCTCGCTGAGGATGAGGGCGAATGCTCCGGGAACTTCGTTGATTCGAGCGACCAGTACTACGATTGCGGCCAATACGTATATCCCGCACATTAATGGTACGATCTTCGAAGTGGCCCTGGCAATGCTGCGGATTCCTCCTATAATAACGAGTGCCACGAGTGCCGCGACAACTAATCCAAAGAGCCAACCGTAGCCTTGAGCCCAGCTTTCTTGAGGCCCGCCCGTGACGTTTACGAATTGAGCAAAGGCTTGATTGATCTGAAACATGTTTCCACCGCCGAGGGATCCTCCCACGCACATCACCGCAAAGAAGATGGCGAAGATCTTTCCCATTTTCCCCCAACCTCTTTTGGCCAATCCATCGCGAAGGTAGTACATGGGCCCTCCGTAAGTCCTTCCGTCTTCTCCAAATTTACGGTACTTTACGCCGAGGGTGCACTCGACGAACTTGGAGGACATGCCAAGCAGTCCCGCGATGATCATCCAGAACGTAGCTCCTGGTCCGCCTAGGCTAATCGCTACGGCGACTCCCGCTATATTGCCTAGCCCCACGGTCCCGGATAGGGCGGCGGACAAGGCTTGAAAGTGAGAAACCTCGCCCTTGTCGGTAGGGTCGGAGTGCTTTCCGCGTACGATGTCGATGGCGAGCCGAAAGTACCTGAAATTTACAAAACGCAGATATAGGGTGAATATAATGGCTCCCGTCACCAGCCACAAAACCACTGCCGGCACGGTGGACTGACACGGCACGACGAATTCGCCATTTGCAGCTGATCGCCAATTGTTTTTGGACCCGGCGCGATTCTCCAATGGTCGTATATCGGGCAGCACCCCTTTTACGCGAAGGTGCTTGGATCTTTGCTGCAGCTGTTCTTTCAGGTTTTCGATGGTCAGTCCCGGAAGGACTTCCAAAACGATTCCATCCTCTTGAGAGTTTTGAGGAATATTGAGGTCTTTGACGGAATCCTCGAGAATATCAACTTGCAGATCCGGTACTGCCGGAGCCCAAAAGACTAGGGAGGAAATTGTGTCGGTAATGGGGGCGATGAAACTATTGATGCGTTGGTCCAAAGATGGTTCAGTACTTTTTGCGGAGGGTATTGCCTGCAGTTCCAGCTTGAAGGTTTTTTCGTCCAGTTTGTCGTGAGTGATTCGAATGCGGAAATCATTTCCTAGAGCCTTTGAGGTCGATGGTGAGGTTCCTTGCTTCTTTTGTTCCGTCAGAACTGTTTCTTCGATCGAGGTGTTTGTCTCTTCCGGAACGATCTTCGTGCCATTGCTCTCCCCAAGAAGAACGGATGGAATAGATAGAATAAGGCACGAGAGAACCAGAAGTGATGGCTGTGGATTTAAGCGGAATCGATTCATTGAAAAAGTCCTGAGTTTGGCTGGCTGGTCAATTTGTCTTTGACAATCACCTTACCTGCGATGCAAACGCAAGGTTGAAGATGTCTCAACAGTATTCGGAATTTTTAGCCTTCGAGCTTTTATTATGTCCACCTTGGACCGATATATTCTAGCCGAATGGCTAAAGGTCTTTGGCGTCAGCTTAATCGTATTGATTGGCTTGCTAGTCCTGCAGGATGCCGCCGACCATGCGGAAGATTTTCGCCAAGGTTTTGCCGGGACGGGAGAAGTCGCAACCTATTATGCTTGGCTTGTTCCTAGTTACTTGCCTTGGCTATTGCCGATAGCTCTCTTTGTTTCCACTTTGTTTGTCGTCGCGACTCTACGGCGAAACAATGAAATCGCGGTGCTGCGAGCTTGTGGTGTGAACGTGTTGCGTCTTTCGCGGTCTCTACTTGTCACTGCTGTGTTACTTTCAGCTCTTAGCTATGGATTAAACGCAAAATGGAGTCCTTTGGCGATGGAGAAGGCTCAAGGACTTCTTGAGGTTCTAAGAGGGAAGTCCGATCATCGAAATTTTGTTTCCAATTTCGAGATGTCTCCGCCGAAAACGAATCGTCGTTGGTTTTTTCGTAAGTTTTTTCCCGTTACTTCTTCAGGAGCCGGCGTGCACTTGTATTCCAGAACAACGGAGGGCCGAGATTCCTTTCGCATTCGGGCCGAGAAAGCCTTTCGTGATGAAGATGGCTGTTGGCGCTTCCTGAATGGTCGTTTCATTGGTTTTGCAGGTCCTCGGGGGCTTCCCGTTCCTTCCGAGTCCGGAGAAGGCTTGGTTTGGGAGACGGAATTCGCTCAGCAAGCTTCCCCCACGGACGGTTTTTCGTCCGTGCCGATCCTCAACAAGCAATTCTCGAGCTTGCGCTTGCCCGACGTCAGAGAGGACCCGGAACCTTTTCTGTTGATGAGAAAGAAGCCAAGCGAGCTTTCCGTACGCGAATTGAAAACCATTGTCGACGCATCCGAAGTGACCGAAGGCAACGCTGCGGTTCGTCCTTATGCGATTCGCATGGGCCACGCGTTTTGGGCGTCTCCCGGATGCCTTCTGGCCGTTGCTTTGGGCATTCCCTTCGCTCTTGTGGGGAACGGACGTTCCGCAGCGGCGGGAGTGGCTCGCGCTCTAGGCTTGTTCGTGGGCTATTACGTAGCAAGAACCATGGGCGACTCATTGGGTGAAGCTGGTATTATCCCAATAGAATGGGCAGCGGGTGTTCCCGTTTTACTTTTGGGGATTGTGGCGGTTTGGTTTTTGTGGCGGGTTCGTTGAAGGGCGAAGGTTACTCCACTTCACGTAACTGTATGCTTTCGACGACCTTGCCGTGGGCGAGTACGTTTGTCACGGTTACGAGCTGGTCTCCATTTTCTACCCAGTGGAAGGATCGCAGATGCTCGATAGCGTTTAATATCGTTTGTTCGGGATCCGCCGAGAATTCCATGAAGAAAGGTTCGATGCCCCAGCGCAACCGAAGACGGAGGTGTACGCCTTTCACGTCGGTGAATGCGAAAACGGGAGCTCCATTTGGCCTAAGGGCCGCAAGCTTTTCAGCCAAGTCCCCGCTTCGAGTGAATACGAGGACGGCTGCCTCTTCCAGCTTCATTGCCAACATTGCGGCCGAACGAAGCATTTTTGCCTTCGGGCGAAAGAGGCGCAACTCTTCCGTTAACCCCGGGGTTATTTCTTGTTCTATCCTTCCGGCAATACGGTTTAGGATGCGAACGCATTCCACCGGTCTTTCACCTTGAGTGGTTTCACCGCTGAGCATGAGGCAGTCGGCGCCTTCGTTTACGGCATTGGCGATGTCGCTGATTTCCGCTCGAGTCGGTACGGGGGAATCAATCATTGATTCCAGCAAGTGAGTTGCCACGATCACCGGTTTTCCCAGCCCCAGGCACTTGCCCACGGCGCGGCGTTGGATGATGGGCAATTCCTCATAGGCGCATTCGATGCCAAGGTCGCCCCGAGCCACCATTAAACCATCCGCACTCCGAACGATTTC
>CAZXKR010000064.1:4090-7160 GCA_964641305.1 uncultured Puniceicoccaceae bacterium
TCCGTCACCTTGCAACGGACTTGTCCTTTTTCTATCTCAAGCACTTCCAGTCGAATCAAGCCGTTGTCCAGCAATACGAGGTTTCCCGGTTCCAAGTGTTCATGGAGTTTGCCGTAGTTGACATCGACAGGCAGGGAATCGTTGGAGCCTTGGAAATCTTGTAGCTTGTGTACTAGGTCGACCCTTTGCCCCTCTTCCAATTGTATCTTCTCTTTGCGGAACCCCGTTCGAATCTCGGGGCCTTTTACGTCCATCATGACCGCGGGTTCGCGTCCCACGCGTTTCCCCACTTCACGAATGCGGCGAGTAATGGTTCGGACCCAGTCGTGGCCGGCATGAGCCATGTTCAGGCGGCATACGTCCACCCCCTCTTCGAGTAGCGCAGCCAAGGTAGCCTCGTCCTCCGATGCGGGGCCAATCGTCGCAATGACCTTGGTTTGTCTTTTGAGATGCTTCATGTGGGAATAGCTTCGGCGGTGGAAGGATCCACCACGTAGGTGTCGGGAGACAATTCGGCGAAAGAATCACGGACCAAGTTGACGTCGTTGCAATCTTTACTGAGATGCATGAGGAAGATTTCTTTCCATCGAGGTTTTTCGATCGACTTTAACAGCTCAAGAGTCGCTCCGTTGGAAAGGTGACCATGCCGGCCTAGAATGCGTTGCTTCAAGCTCCACGGTCGTTTGGTGTCCCTTTCAAGCATACGAGGGCAGTGGTTAGCCTCGATAACGAGAATCGAGGCTTGTGCGATTTTCTCCTTAACTAATTCGGGGGCATATCCGAGGTCTGTAACCCAAGCAAGACTTTCCAACGGGTTGAACAAGTCTTCGCCTCCCCATTCAAAATAAAAGCCCACGGGGTCGTAAGCATCGTGCGGGACGCTGAATGGTTGCACCCGAAGTCCGCGAAAATTGAAGGTGTGACCAGTCTCGAAGATCTGCCAGTTAGGCCTGCGGGCAAGCTGTGCCTGTACGGCGTTTGCCGTATCTTGGTTTGCGAAGATCGGGAGGTTTGCCTTTTTGGACAGACCGCGAATCCCCGCGGAGTGGTCGGCGTGCTCGTGAGTGAGGAATACGGCGTCAAGTTCTTCGGTGTCCAAGCCCTCGTCCGCCAACAGTCCCGTGAGCTTTTTGGCGGAGAGTCCTGCATCCACTAGTATGGTCGTGTCTTCGGTGCGTAACAGTGCCGCATTTCCGGAACTGCTCGATGCTAGAACTTTAAAACTTGCCACCACAACTGCTGACTAAAAGAACGTCCTTGCCCCGAAGCCAAGATTTTTCTGCCATAGGAGTTTGGAAATTAGGTTTTTTTATGGATAATAGCGAATGGTTTGACGTGGTGGATGCTCTTGATCGTCCGATCGGCAGGGAGCGGCGGGAGGTGGTTCATGCTCGTAAACTTTTTCATCGTGCCATCCATGTTTTTGTTTTGGACGCTGCTGGTCGAATGCTCGTTCAAAAGCGTTCGATGCTTAAGGATTCCGCAGCGGGACTATGGTGTTCTTCTTGCTCCGGTCACTTGGATGCGGGCGAGGATTATCTTGGGGCCGCCGTCCGCGAACTGGAGGAGGAACTCGGTCTTGAAATCGCCGCCGAGAATCTCACCCAAATTCTCAGCGTTAGCCCGTGCATGGAAACGGGTTGGGAGTTTTGCAGACTTTTTTTCCTGCAGGACGACGGGCCTTATGTCTTTGAGCCCAGTGAAATAACTGAGTTGCGGAGTCTGGCTCTTAATGAATTGGACGAGTGGGTGGCTTCCGGTTTCGATGAGTTTTCCCTCTCTTTCCTCCATCTTTACCGGATGGCTCGCCTCTGTTCGTTTCTTAGATGAGATTTAGTTGACCGTCTTTTGAGTCTCCACCCGGTGGCAAGCCAATAACTTGCCATCCTTTTGCAGTGAGTGCACGGCCTTGAGGGGTGCGTTGAATATAGCCCTCTTGTATCAAAAACGGTTCGTGGACTTCTTCTAGAGTGTGCTCCTCCTCGTTCACGGCCACCGCCACGGTTCCTAGACCAACTGGCCCACCACGATAGTTGTCGGCCATCAAACGTAGGATTCGCTTGTCCATTTCGTCCAAGCCGTTGTTGTCGATTTCGAGAAGCTCTAGCGCTTGAGCGGCCACCTCGCTCGTGATCTTGCCTTCAGCTCGCTGCTCGGCAAAATCTCGAGCGAAATGAATGAGGTTGTTGGCGATCCTGGGGGTGCCCCGTGCTCGCCCTGCGATTTCCTTTGCACCGTCTTCGTCGAAAGGGGTCTCCAGCAGTTTGCAACTGCGCTTGACGATCGTCGCGAGGTCATCGCGTCCATAATAGTCGAGGCGGGTCTGCAACGTGAAGCGACTTCGCATCGGAGCGGTCAGCAAACCGACTCTGGTGGTCGCTCCGATGAGTGTGAAACGTGGAATCTCCAAGCGAACGCTGCGAGCATTCGGCCCTTGGTCGATCATGATATCGATTCGGAAATCCTCCATAGCCGAATACAGGTATTCCTCCACGGTCTTTGGCAGGCGGTGGATTTCGTCGATGAAGAGAACGTCACCCTCTTGAAGGTTCGTTAGTAATCCCGCGAGGTCGCCTGGCTTGTCGATGACCGGTCCGGATGTGATCCTTATCTCGCGATTAAGTTCTTTCGCGATTATGTAGGCAAGCGTGGTTTTACCCAAGCCGGGTGGGCCGCACAGCAGCACGTGCTTGAGAGGATCTTCTCGATCGGAAGCCGCTCCGACGATCACCTTTAGGCGTTCGATCGTTTTGGCTTGGCCCGTGAAATCGTCGAAGGTCGGCGGGCGAAGAGCGGCATCCGCGTCATCCTTTCGTTCCAGAGATTCGCTCAGGAATTCGGTGCCGGTTGCTGGAGGGACGTCCATTACTAAGACACGGTTTCCTGTTGAGCGGATTTTGGTAATTCGGATTCGGGTAGCCGTTCTACCTCTCCTCCGAGAAGACGCAGTTTTTCGTCGAATCGATCGTAACCACGGTCGAGATGGTAGATCCTTTGTACCCAAGTGTCACCTTCGGCAGCTAGTCCTGAAAGAATGAGCGCGGCGCTGGCTCGCAAGTCGGAGGCCATT